>CANCCE010000258.1 GCA_947374505.1 Comamonadaceae bacterium
TGGCGGAAGCGGTGAGATTCGAACTCACGGAGGACTCACATCCTCGGCAGTTTTCAAGACTGCTGCATTCAACCGCTCTGCCACGCTTCCAAGGCAGCTAGTTTAACCTGAGTTTGGCGGCCATCAACCGTCAACGCTGAGCCGCATGACGCCGTAAAGCGGCACGCCCCACAGCGCCCTGAAGCTGCTGCTGGCGAGAGCCATGCTGAAGTCGTAGTCATCCATGATGGAATGTTCGGAGCGCAGCGCCAGCCGTGGGTGCGGGGCGGTGAAGTCGCGCATGTGTTTGGAGCCCCATTTGAATTCGGCATGGGTGTGGCAGACCGAGGGGTACATGGACGCACAGCCAATGGCCAGCCAACTGAGGGTGTCGAACAGCATCTCTGAACCGGCGGGTGCGTTCTGACCAAACTCATGCAGCACGTGATCAACCTCATGCGCCTCGAGGTACATCAGCACGCCTTCGCACATCAGCAGTACCGGTACTTCGCTGTGGCGTTCAGGCAAGCCGAGGCGCTGCCACCAACCCGGTTGACTCAAGTCGACCGGGGCGTTGAGGTGTCTTTTGTTGGATGCAGGCAGCAGGCGTTTTCGCAGGCGCATGACTTGCGGGGCATCGGCATCCAGCCAATGGTTGGTGCGCTTGTCCAGCCATTGAAAATAGTGGGTCAGGCCACAGCCTAAATTGGCGCCGATGGCGTAGGGGTAGCGATCAAAAAAATCACTCGCTAATTGTTTGAAAACCCGGGTGCGTGAGAGCACGCCGAAGACGCTTAATTTGTCGCGCTGGTAATCACTGACATCAACATTCAGCTTGCGCAAGGCGGGCGCTGCAAAGGCATCGCCAGCGGCAAATGTTGGAAACATGGCGTCTCCAAATGCCCGCGCAGCCAAGGGGATGAGCAGGGTAGAAGGGACGTCGTCAAGCTTGAGACTTGAACGCTCCCGGGATGGGGCGAGAACACGTTGATCCATCGGCAAATCATGGCCGAGAATTTGCCGCTTCAGCGCTTATTTCAGCGCTTAGATTGTGAGCACTTGTTAATGGAGCTCAGCTGGTTTTAAGCATGCCCCGCGTCTCAATGAACTCAACAATTTGTGACAGTCCCGTCAGGGTTTTCAAGTTGGTCATGACGAAAGGTTTGAGGCCTTTGGCGTTGGTGCGCATGCGAATCGTGTCGGTTTCCATGACGCCCAAGTCAGCGCCCACGTAAGGTGCGAGGTCGGTTTTGTTGATGACGAAGAGGTCGCTCTTGGTGATGCCGGGGCCACCTTTGCGGGGGATTTTTTCACCGGCTGCCACGTCAATCACGTAAATCGTCAGGTCGCTGAGTTCGGGGCTGAAGGTGGCTGCGAGGTTGTCGCCACCGGATTCGATGAACACCACGTCGGCGTTCGGAAAATCCACCAGCATGCGGTCAATCGCTTCAAGGTTGATGGAGGCATCTTCACGAATGGCCGTATGCGGGCAACCACCAGTTTCGACGCCCATGATGCGGTCTGCATCGAGAGCGCCACTGACGGTCAGCAGGCGCTGGTCTTCTTTGGTGTAAATGTCATTGGTGATGGCGACCAGGTCGTATTGGGTCTTCATGGCCTTGCACAGCATCTCTAACAAGGTGGTTTTTCCGGAGCCGACAGGCCCACCGATGCCGACGCGCAAGGGTGGCAGTTTTTTGGTGCGATTGGGAATGTGGTGCAGGGTCATGTGGGGGCTTTGGGTCGCTTAAAAATTCAGGATCGAAATAACCGCGAGTATTGGGTTTCGTGGCGTGCCGACAAAATCGCCAGCATGGGCGAAAACGCTTGCCGGTCTTCATCGGGCATGACCAGCGCAGCCTCGACAGCGGTTGGGATTTCCCGGCTCAAACGGGCCAACAAACGCTGCCCCGCGCTTTGCCCGAGTGGGACAGATTTGAGCGCCGCTTGCATCATGTTTTCTGCCCAGCCAAAGGCGTAGGCCAGCAGGCAGTCGCGCAGACTGGCTGCTGTGGGCGAGGCGGCCAGCGCAAAGGCCACCGGGTAAGTGGGCGGCAGTGCTGCGCAGACGGTGATGTGCTCGGCGTTGACGCCGTCGTGGTTACGCAGCCATTCCAGCAGCGACTTGCCCATTTGCTCAGTTTGCAAGCGAAGCTCGCTGGTTTCACGGGTTTGCAAAATCCAGTCGTTGAGGGCGCGTACCCGCGCGAAGTCGCCGCTGCGCCAAGCGGCTGTGGCACCGGCAATCACCGGCAAGTCACCGCGGGCCAGGCTCAGTTGCAGCTGCGCACTGAGCCAGTCGGATGCGCTGGCTTCTGTTGTGATGTTGCCCCATTCAACGGCGGCCTCGAGCCCTTCTGAATATGAAAATCCACCCACAGGCAGGGCCGGCGATGCCAGCCAAATGAGCTGGATCAGGCTGGCCGCTGACAGGGCTTGGTTGTGCTCACTGGACTCAGTGGTCATGCTGGCAGTGGGGGCCGTGCACATGCGGCACCGGTGCTGACGTTGCCACTGGTGTAACGGCATGGCTGTGGGCATGCGTGGCTGCGCTGTAGGCGCCGCCTTCGGGTTCAAAAGCTTCCTCAACCTCGTTGACGATGAGGTGCATGGCGCGCAGCAGGTCGGCCAGCACGTGGTCGGGCTCAATCTTCAGGTGGTCGGGTTTGAGTTCAATCGGCACATGGCGGTTGCCGAGGTGGTAGGCCGCGCGCGTCAGGTCAAACGGCGAGCCGTGGGTGGTGCAGGCAGTGATGCGCAGCACCGCTTGCGGGGCAGCCAGCACCTTGACCATTGAGCCGTCTTCGGCCACCAGCACGTCGCCGCCACGCACCAGTGTGCCGCGCGGCAAAAACACGCCGAGGTGCCTGCCGAGTGAATCGGTGGTGTCGAACCGACTTTTCTGGCGCACGTCCCAGTCGAGTTCGACGGTAGCCGCGCGTTTGAGCAAAACGGGAGCAAGGCCTTGGCCCTGCGCGATGATTTTGGAGACTTGAAGCATGGGACTCATTAAAACAAAAAGTAGCGCTGCGTCATGGGCAAGCTGGTCGCGGGCTCGCAGGTGAGCAGTTGACCGTCGGCGCGCACCAGGTAAGTTTGCGGGTCAATCTCCATGCTCGGCAGATAGTTGTTGTGGACCATGTGCTGCTTGCGCACGCTGCGGATGTTTTTCACGGCACTCAAAGTCTTGGCCAAACCAAAGCGTTCTTTTACGCCGGCCGCTTGCGCTGCCTGCGAGACAAAGGTCAGCGAACCCTTGGCAACTGCGCCGCCAAAGCCACCAAACATCGGCCGGTAATGCACCGGCTGTGGCGTCGGAATCGAGGCATTGGGGTCGCCCATGGCGGCCATGGCGATGAAGCCGCCCTTCAAAATGATGGAGGGTTTGATACCGAAAAAAGCCGGTCGCCAGACCACCAGGTCAGCCCATTTACCGGGCTCGATGGAACCGACCTCGTGCGAGATGCCGTGGGCAATCGCCGGGTTGATGGTGTATTTGCTGATGTAGCGTTTGGCGCGGAAGTTGTCGTTGCGCGAATTCTCTTCGGCTTCGCCTTTGCCGCTGGCCAGCGGATTCGCCAGCCAGCCGCGCTGCTGCTTCATCTTGTGCGCGTTCTGCCAGGTGCGGATGATGACTTCACCGACGCGGCCCATGGCTTGGCTGTCGCTGCTCATCATGCTGATGGCCCCGAGGTCATGCAAGATGTCTTCGGCGGCGATGGTTTCTTTGCGGATGCGACTTTCGGCAAA
>CANCCE010000259.1 GCA_947374505.1 Comamonadaceae bacterium
GGTGCCAACCCCAAGGCCACGGATGCCGTCAAGGTGCATTACCGTGGCACGCTGGCCAATGGCACCGAATTCGACAGCTCTTACAAGCGTGGCACACCCGCCACCTTTCCGCTGAATCGGGTGGTGCCTTGCTGGACCGAGGGCATGCAGAAAATCAAGGTCGGCGGCAAAGCCACCTTGACCTGCCCGCCAGCGACCGCCTACGGCAGCAGCGGAGCGGGCGGTGTGGTGCCACCGAACGCAACCTTGACCTTTGAGGTCGAGTTGCTGGCGATCGAGAAGTAACACCTCCAGATTTTTTCATTTTCAAAAGAAAGCACTGCATCATGGGCAAATTCATCACCCTCCCATCGGCTGACGGTTTCAGCCTGCCAGCTTACGTGGCGGAACCCGCCGGCCAAGCCAAAGGCGCCATCGTGGTGGTGCAAGAAATTTTTGGCGTCAACGCGCACATCCAAGACGTGACGAATCGTTTTGCCGAACAGGGCTATCTGGCCATTGCGCCAGCGGCTTTTGAACGGGTCAGACCCGGCGTTGACCTGGGCTACAACGAGAGCACCATCAAAGATGGCATCGCCCTGAAAACTGCAGCCATGGCGTTGCCTGCTGACGCGGTGCTGCAAGATATTCAGGCAGCCATCGACTTTGCAGGAAAAACCAGTGGTGGCAAGGTGGGCATCATCGGTTTTTGCTGGGGTGGTCTGCTGACTTGGCAAGCCGCCTGCAAGCTCAATGGCCTGAGCGCTGCGGTCCCGTACTACGGTGGCGGCATGGTGGGCGAGGCTGAGATGGCCCGCCAGCCCAAGGTCCCGGTCATGGCGCATTTCAGCGACCACGACCATTCTGTCCCGATAGAGGGCGTTGAAGCCTTCAAAAAAGCACACCCTGAGGTGGACGTTCACATCTACAACGCTGACCACGGCTTCAACTGCGATCACCGCGGCGCCTACAACGAAGCAGCGGCCAAGCAGGCGCGTGAACGCACACTCGGCTTTTTCGCCAGCCAGCTGGCTTAAAGGCTGGCTTGACGTTCAGCGAAAAGTCAGCGCGCTTCAGTAGCGCTGGCCCAGGGCCAGCAGCTCAGGCGTGCCGATGACCTCGTTGAGCTGATCAAAGTCGAGCATCTGGTCTTGCATGGGCGCCGTGGTCTGGTGCGCATGCAAGCTGGCATAGTATTTTTGCAAGGTGAAAGCCACGGCTCTGGCCGTACCGCCGGGGAAAATGACAATCCGAAAACCCTTGTCGCCCAAGACCTTGGCGCTTTGCACCGGCGTCTTGCCACCTTCGACCATGTTCGCCAGCAACGGGATGCGGCCGGCAAAGCGGGCGCAAGCCAGTGCCATTTGCTCCGGCGTGCGCAAGGCCTCAATGAATAGCGCGTCCACGCCGCAGGCCAGATAAGCCTCAGCCCGCTCCATCGCCGCTTCAAAGCCTTCGACCGCGAGCGCATCGGTGCGCGCCAGAATCAGAGTCTCGGAGGATTTACGGGCGTCAAGTGCCGCCTTCAGCTTGCCGCACATTTCCAGCGTGGGGACGACAGTTTTGCCGTCCAAGTGACCGCAGCGCTTGGGAAATGTCTGGTCTTCGAGTTGCAACATGGCCGCGCCCGCCTGCTCAAAAGCACGCACGGTGCGCATCGTGTTCAGCGCATTGCCAAAACCGGTGTCGGCATCGACGATCACCGGGATGCTGACGCGCTCGGTGATGCGCGCCAAGGTATCGGCCACTTCGGTCGCGGTCGTCAGACCAATGTCGGAGCGGCCAAGCTTCGTGTAGGCGATGGACGCACCTGACAGGTACAGCGCTTCAAAGCCGGCCTGCCCGGCCATCAAGGCCGTTAACGGGTCGTAAATCCCCGGTGCCAGCAGCACCTTCGGCTGATCTAAGCGTTGTTTGAATGACGTGGACATAGCTCTCCTGAACGATAAATGACAGTGTTTTGAAATGGCGATGCCTGCGGCCAAATGCATGACCGTTGGGTTATGAGGGCGCTCATGCGCTTCGGCCTGGCCGTTGACGGAGTTGGTTCATCAGACCCCCTACAGCCACCATGGCGAGCAAAAAGTCCGGAATCGGTTCGCATTGCAAATGTTGACCCGAAGGGCGTTTCAACGTCAGGGTTTGCAGGTCGAGTTCAACCTGCTCACCCTCCTCCAGTTGCTCCGCATCAGGTGTGGTCAAGAGCAGCAGTCCGAGGTTGAAAGCGTTGCGAAAAAACAGGCCACTGAACGAAGGCGCGATCACGGCCTTGACCCCCAGCTGCACCAAGGCTGCGGCCGCTTGTTCGCGCGACGAGCCGATACCAAAGTTGGGGCCGGCGGCGATGACGGCACCAGGCTGAACCGAAGCCGCAAATTCCGGCCGAACCGACTCCAGACAATGCGGCGCAATGCCTTCAATGCTGAGCTTCATGTAGGCGCCGGGTGCCATGGCATCGGTGTCAATGTCAGCGCCAAATGTCCAGACGCGGTGAATGCTCATGCCACTATCTCCCTGGGATCAGAAATCACTCCCCGCAGGGCAGATGCCGCCACGGTAAAAGGCGAGGCCAAATAAACCTGGGCCGTCGCCGAACCCATCCGGCCTTTGAAATTGCGGGCCGTGGTAGCGATCACATTGGCGCCATCGGGAATGCTGCCGCCGTAGCCGGAACAAGCGCCGCAAGCCGTTGGAAGCACCTCTGCACCTGCCTCGCGCAGCGTTGCCATGATGCCTTCGGACTCCGCCTGCTGCTGATCTTGCTGGCTTGCCGGGGCCACCATCAGCCGCACGCCTGTGGCGACCTTGCGACCTTTGAAAACCTGCGCAGCGGAGCGCAAGTCGTCGAGCTTGGCGCCCGTGCAGGCACCGATGTAAGCCACATCGACACGCACCTGGTCAAAGGCTTGAACCGCTTGGGTGTTGGCTGGACTGTGCGGCGCGGCGACTTGCGGCGCCAGCGTGGCGGCATCAAAGACATGCTTGGTGGCGGACGCGCCTGCGTCGGTCTGCCAGCCGCTGAGGTCCATCTCTGCCGCAGCCGCAACACCGGCGTTGAGCAACCATTGCCGGGTAGTTTCATCGGGCGCAATCAAACCCACTTGAGCGCCCATCTCGGCGCTCATGTTCGACAGCGTCATGCGCTCTTGCATAGACAGCGCCTGCACACCCGCGCCACAAAATTCCACGGCTTGGTATTGGCCGCCGTTCATGCCAAAACGCCCGACCATGTGCAGCATCATGTCTTTGGCTGCCACCCCCGGGCTCAAGGTGTTGTCCCACTGAATGCGAATGGTGTCGGGCACCCGCACCCAAAGCTCACCAGTCACCATCACGCCCAGCATTTCAGTGCTGCCAATACCGAACATGTAGGCACCAAAAGCCCCGCCTGTCGGAGAGTGCGAGTCACCACCGACGCAAAACATACCAGGCCGAATATGGCCTTTTTGTGGCAACACGACATGGCAGATACCAATGCTGTCGTAGACATGCGGCAAGCGCTGCTCGATGGCCCAGTCGCGCGCGATGCGCACGATGCGGCGCGAATCATCATCTTGTTCCGGCACGTAGTGATCCATCACCAGCACCACCTTGGACTTGTCCCAAATCTCAGCACCCAGCTCTTCCAACATCGGCTTGAGCCGACGCGGACCGGACGAGTCATGAAACATCGCGAGGTCAACCCGGCAATTGAGAATCTCGCCCACCGC
>CANCCE010000260.1 GCA_947374505.1 Comamonadaceae bacterium
GTGCGTCCCAAGCTTGTTGCTGGGTCACGGCGAGTTGCCGGCTGGCTTGCATTTCCATGGGGTCTTCCTTCTTTTTTCTTCGGTGGGCTAACTATCTGTCGATTGTCAGCGCAGTTTCAAGTCCATGTGAGTCATCGGTTTTTCATCAACGCGGCCAGACTGGCCGCCAGTTCTTCCAGCCGGCTCAGGTTGTGCACGGCGAGCATGCCGTCCGCATGGCGGTGCAACACCGACGCACCGCGCGCCAGCGGCGCATAGCCGTCAAAACGCAGCAAAGGATTCAGCCACAACAAACACCGGCTGCGGCGGCGCAACCAAGCCAGTTCGCTGTCGAGCTCGGCCGGCTCGCCGGTGTCCAGCCCGTCCGTGATGATGAGCACCACCGTGCGCCTGCCGACCAGCCGGCGCGCATGCTGCAGGCGCAAACTGGCCAGCGAAACACCCAGCTGCGTGCCGCCGGCAAAGTCTTCAATGGCAGCGCCCGCACGTTCCAGCATCAGGTCGGTGTCGGCGACTTCAAAACACGGGCTCAGGTCGGTCAGGCCGATGCCAAAGGCGAACACATCGCGCTGCGGATGGCGCCGCGTGGCCGCATGCAAAAAAGCCAGCAGCAGCCGCGCATAACGCTCCATCGAGCCCGAGACATCGACCAAAATCAACAAGGGCAAGGCTTGCTGTCGCCGCTTGAGTCGCGGCAAATGCATGAGCTCACCGCCGGTGCGCGCCGCGTGGTGCATGACGCCCGGCCAATGAATGCGCGGACCGCTTGATGCGGGCCGACTGCGGCGCGAAGAAAATTCTGGCAAGGGCAATTTGATGTCGCGCGCCAGCCGTTCGACGAGCCGGTATTCAGTGGCGGACAAGGAATTGAAATCGGCGTGCTGCAAGCGTCGAATGTCGCTGGCCGTCATGGCCGCGTCAAATTCGACTTTCTGGTCTTCGGTGCTGGGCTTGGCTTGTTGGCCGAAGCGTTGCTGCGGCGTCAGTGCCTCACGCACGCGCGGCCGACGCTGGCTCGGCTCGGCCTTGCCTTCTGCACTGGGCAGCAATTGCGCCAACAACTTGTTGGCTAGTTTGGGGTCTTGAAAGTAAACCTCAAACAACTCGCGAAAGACCAAGCGGTCTTGCTCGCGGCTGATCATGACGGCTTCAAAGGCGGCACTCAGATCGGCTTTTTCGCTGATGCCAACCGCCAATGCAGCTTCTTTGGCCAGCGCGATGCGGCTGCTGTCGATCTTGACGCCTGCACGCCGCAAGGCCCGGCCAAAACCGGCGATGTTGTCGGCCAGCTTGCCACTGCGCGCGTCACCTAAACGCATGACCTCATTCCACCGCCTTGGTCTCTTTAGCCTCGTCGGGCTTGAGCAACTCGACCGCCAGCTCGTGCGTCAAGGCCGCTACATCTTCGCGTTGTTTGAACAAGATGCCGGCTGTGTCGGCGACCACTTCAGGGTCGACCACCAGCGTGTCCAGCGCCACCAAGGCTTTGGCCCACTCAACGCTTTCGGCAATGCCGGGCGCGCGCTGAAAAGCATTGCCGAAAGGCGAGTTCCGCAGCCGGTCGACAAACTGCGCGACCTGCGCCGTCAACGCTGCGCTGGCCTCGGGCACTTGCGCCCGCACAATCGCCAACTCGCGGTCACGGTCTGGGTAGTCCAGCCAGTGGTAGAGGCAACGGCGCTTCACCGCGTCGTTGAGTTCACGGGTGCGGTTGCTGGTGAGAATCGTCACCGGCGTGACTTCAGCGCGAATGGTACCCAGCTCCGGAATGCTGACTTGGTACTCGCCAAGGTATTCGAGCAGGAAGGCTTCAAAGGGCTCATCGGCGCGGTCGACTTCGTCGATCAACAAGACCGCGCCGGGTGCTGGCGTTTGCAGCGCCTGCAACAGCGGCCGACGAATCAAGTAGCGGCCTTGGTAGACCTCGCGCTCAACGTCACTCACATCGCCGCGCCCTTCAGAGGCGCGCATGTGCAGCAGCTGCGCGGCGTAATTCCATTCGTAAAGCGCTTCGCGCTGCTCCAGCCCGTCATAGCATTGCAGGCGAATCAACTCGCGCTGAAGCGCTACAGACAAAGCCTTGGCCAGCTCGGTTTTGCCGACGCCGGGTTCGCCCTCTAACAGCAGCGGACGCTGTAAGCGCAGCGCCAAAAAAACGGCCGTGGCCAAACGCCGGTCAGCAAAATAACCGGCCGCTTGCAGGGCTTGCGTCAGCGCGTCAATGCTAGGGAACAGTGATTTCAATGGTGTTGTCAAGCCAGTGCTTTGGTCACGCCGCGCTGGGTTTGCACGCTGATGAGGTTGGCACGGTAAACCGCAGTGGCGTGAATGTCGCTGTTCAAATCAGTCGCATCGATCTTGACTGCCGCAGCGGCCTCGGGTGTGAAGCTTGTCGACAAAGCAGCCTCTAAGCCACTGTGGCGAAACACACCGTTGGCCGCACCGGTGACGGCCACGCGCACACCAGCGTCGAATTGCGCAATGAAGACACCGACCATGGCAAAACGCGAGGCCGGCTGTTTGAACTTCATATAAGCCGCGCGCTTGGCAATCGGGAAGCTGATCGCGGTGATCAACTCGCCTTCGTCCAGCGCGGTGGCAAACATGCCCAGGAAAAAATCATCCGCAGCGATCTTGCGGCTGGTGGTGTGGATGGTTGCACCCAAGGCCAACACGGCGCTAGGGTAACAAGCCGCCGGGTCGTTGTTGGCGACAGAGCCGCCCAAGGTGCCCATGGCCCGCACTTGGCGGTCGCCGATGTTGGCGGCCAAGTCGGCCAGCGCTGGCAGCGCCGCCTTGAGCTCAGCGTGGTTGGCAACGTCGATATGCCGCGTCATGGCACCGATGACAAAGGCATTGCCTTCGCGGCAAATGCCGGTGAGCTCTTGGATGCCACTCAGGTCAGCGACTTGTTCGGGGCTTGAGAGCCGCAACTTCATCGACGCCAACATGGTCTGCCCGCCTGCCAGTGGTTTGGCACCTGCAGCGGCGAGGCGTGAGGCATCAGCCAAAGTGCTGGGTCGTTCTAGGGTGAATGCGTACATGTGGTTTTCCTTGAAAATCTTGATCAGTGTGCTTATTTTTTAGCCGCTTGAATCGCCGACCAGACACGGGCCGACGAGGCCGGCATGTCGAAGTCGGTCACGCCCAGCGGTCGCAGTGCGTCCAGCACCGCATTGATGACGGCTGGCGGCGAACCGATGGCCCCGGCCTCGCCGCAACCCTTGGCGCCCAAGGGGTTGTGGCTGCAAGGCGTGCACAGCGTGTCGAGTTTGAAGTTGGGCATGTCGTCAGCGCGCGGCATGGCGTAGTCCATCAGAGAGCCGGTCAGCAACTGGCCCGTTTCTTCGTCGTAAACGCAGTTTTCCATCAGCGCCTGGCCAATGCCCTGCACCAGTCCGCCGTGCACCTGACCTTCCACAATCATCGGGTTGATGATGTTGCCAAAGTCATCGACGGCGGTGAAGCTGTCGACCTTGACGGTGCCGGTTTGCGGGTCAATCTCAACTTCGCAAATGTAGGTGCCGGCCGGAAAGGTGAAGTTGGTCGGGTCGTAAAAAGCGGTTTCATTCAGACCGGGCTCCAACTTGTCGAGCGGATAGTTGTGCGGCACATAAGCCGTCAGCGCCACTTGGCCAAAGCTGACTTTTTTGTCCGTGCCCTTGATGGTGAATTCGCCGTT
>CANCCE010000261.1 GCA_947374505.1 Comamonadaceae bacterium
CCACCCTTGGCTGCTTCAGCGCTGCCATTGGTGGCACTGCCGTTTGCAATAGCCCCGTTAGAGGCGCTACCACCGCTGGAGCCGACAGCGCCAACACCGCCAGCGCCCGCGGCACCGGTGCCCGTGCCCGTGCTCGTTCCGCCATAGGCTTGACCACCTTGGCCACCTTTGGCATTGCCGCCGTTGGTAGAACCAGTGTTCGAGGCGGTATTGCCGATATTGGTGACGGTGTTGCCGGACACAGTGCCGTTGAGGACGCTGCTGGCGGTCGCGGTCGTTTGATTGAAGGCGTCGCTGAATGTTCCGGTTGAGCCATTGTTGAGGGCTGCCGAACGCGATCCTTTGGCTAAGGCGTCACCCGAATCCTTATTCAGGCTGTTGTCGCTGTTATCAGCTGTAGAAGTCGACGTTGATGTAGACGTAGACGTACTCGTGTTGTTACTGTCCGTTGTCTTTGTGTTGATGCTGCTGTCCGTTTTCGTTGTGACACTGTTGTCCGTTTTTGTTCGGCTGCTCTGATCAGTGGAAATGCTGCTGGTACTGGTGCCTCCATTGTCAGTGGTCTGGTTGCTGGTCGATTGTGCAAATGCAGCACTGCTGAATCCAAATGCTATGGCAATAGCCGATGCGATAAGAGTCTTTTTCATGGAACCCCCTGAGGTGTGTGAAGTTAAATAACTAACGATGAATTTGAGATGCGTTACCGCAAATCGAATGTCGAATAGCAACATCGATGCCAGTCCCTCTACTCATCCGCCATCGACCCGCACCCACGCAGAGAAATAAAAATACAGGCAAGTCTGAGGCGTCAAAAATTAACTCAGCTTTGATTGAAAAGGACCTGTCGATGTCTCAGACGGGTGACATCGTTGGCGTCGCTGAAGAGCCCATGAAACTTGCTGCGTAGTACATAAAGACTGTCGTCGCAGGCGATGGGGATTGAAAAAAAACAGGTTTCGATCGTGCGTCTCATGTTTGATGCGACGCGACCGTTGCGAGCTGTGCCAGAGCTCATTGTTGAAGCAGAGGCGCCGAGATGTTCCCTGACAAAAATAGTCTTAAAAATCTTACATCTGATGACTAACCGTAACGTGGATGCTAGGCACCTTCAGTTTTGAATTAAGGAGTTGTCTGTGAAAACCAATGCGCCAAATTCGCGAAAAATGCTCCGTTCGCTCCGCTTGGCGTGGTTCGGTTGTGTGTCAACGGTGTTGGCAGCATCGTCTGCGGTTCACGCGCAAAGCATCCCTGCGGATACAGACGGAGTCAGCGGCAGGATTGAAAAATTGGAACAACAACTGACGGATCAAGCACGTCAGATCAAGACGCTTCAAGAAGGCTTGGTTCCAAAAAATGAACCGCCGTCAATCAGTGATGCGGATGACGTGACACGAACTGTAAGGGTGGGCGCGGCACCTGAGCCTGTTGCACCGCCGGTGGTTGCGATTGCGTCAGAGCAGCCAGGTATTTTGACGGGACGGGGCAAGTTGGTGCTTGAACCGTCCGTGCAATACAGTTATTCATCCAGCAACCGGGTGGCGCTCGTGGGTTACACGATCATTCCCTCATTGCTGATTGGCTTGGTCGACGTGCGCGAGCTCAAGCGCAATTCACTGACAGGTGCTTTGTCTCTGCGCTATGGCTTGAGTAATCGCCTAGAGGTAGAAACCAAGGTGCCTTACGTGTACAGAAATGATGCCACCGTGAGTCGAGAATTTGGTGCCGGCAGTGACAGTGACCGTGTATTCAACACCAGTGGCAAATCGCTTGGCGATATCGAAATTGCAGCACGTTATCAGCTGAATCAGGGGGGTGGAAATTGGCCTTACATGATTGGCTCATTCCGCATGAAATCACGCACAGGAAAAGACCCTTTTGAGGTGGTCACTGATTGCGTGACACGCTGTGTGGGAACCACCAGTGGCACTGGGCTACCGTTGGAGTTACCAACCGGTTCTGGTTTCTATTCAGTGCAGCCCGGATTGACGTGGTTGTTTCCGACTGATCCCGCCGTCTTCTTTGGTGGGTTCAGCTACACGCACAGCTTCAAGCGGTCCAACTTAAGTCGGCAAGTCCTCAGCGGCCAGTTTGAGTCTATTGGGACTGTTGCGCCTGGGGACGTCGTAGGCTTGAACTTCGGCATGGGCTTGGCGCTGAACGAGAAGACCTCGTTGAGTTTGGGTATCGAGCTCAACTCTGTCGACCGTACGCGGCAAAACGGTGTCCCAGTGTTGGGTTCAGTGCGGACCCAACTGGCCAGCTTGTTGATGGGTTACTCGTACCGCCAGAGTAAAGATACGACCTTCAATTTATCGGTCAGTGCCGGTCTCACCCAAGACACTCCGGATCTGACTGTCAACATCCGAATTCCTTTTTCCTTTTAAAGGCTGTATGCCCAAGGGTGAGTTGTTGAGCTTCAGCCCTGGGCTACCGGCCACGGGCATCACTGACTATTTGCGCGACAGCGGATGGCTCGTACTTCAGGTCTTCGATGAAGAGGCGTTGAAGCGAATGTTGAATGCGAAAAAGGTGCGGGTTGGCCTCTTGTTGCTCGACAAAAATTCGTCAGTTGACGCCAATTTAATCTCGTCTTACCTGCTATCGGCACGTGGTGTTCAACGACTGGAATGGGTGGGCGTACTTCCTTTGCCTGCAATGGATGAGTCCTCATGGCGGGAAATTGCACTGAACTGTCTTTATGACCACCATACCGACCCTGACGACTTCGTCGGATTGGAGTTCAGGTTGCGCAATGCTTTGCGCCAGGCAAATCTACGAGAGCTGGTAGACGGGGCCGCACCGATTGAAAATAGTTTGGGCATGGTCGGCCACAGTGATGCGATTCGTCAGCTGCAAAAAAAGATCAAAAAAGTTGCAATGACCCAAGACCCTGTCTTGATTGGTGGTGAGAGTGGCAGTGGAAAAGAGTTGGCCGCAAGGGCTATACACCTGTGCTCAAGTAGAGCCAGTGGACCATTTTTGGCCGTTAATTGTGGCGCTATAGCGCCTGCACTGATTCAGTCCGAACTTTTTGGGCATGAACGCGGCTCCTTCACGGGCGCGGCCAGCACCAAAATTGGACTCATTGAGGCCGCCAGCGGCGGGACTCTATTTTTGGACGAAATCGCAGACTTGCCCTTGGAGTTGCAGACTAACTTGTTGCGTTTTTTGCAAGAGCGCACGATTCAGCGTGTTGGGTCGAATAAAAGCTTGACGGTAGATGTTCGTGTGATCGCAGCGTCTCATGTCGATCTAGCGGGTGCGGTGGCCGCTGGGAAATTCAGAGAAGACCTATTTTATCGATTGAGTGTTTTGCTTATCACGGTGCCATCTTTGCGTGAACGTCAGGCTGATGTTCTGGCGTTGGCACACTATTTTTTAAGGTCGAGTACAGAAAGCACGAACCAAGTGCAGGTTCTAGGGTTCAGTCAAAAAGCGGTAGAGGCCATGCTTTTTCACACGTGGCCTGGCAACATCCGTGAATTGAGCAACCGTGTCAACCGCGCAGTTGTGATGACCGACCAGCGTTTGATTTCGCCTGAAGATTTGGGCTTGACGCTGCCTGCGGCGCCGGTCGGTAGGGAGCTTGAGGCCGTACGCACCTTGGCTGAGCGTGATGCCATCACGCTGGCACTGGTGCGCGTGGACAGCAATGTCACACATGCGGCTCGCGCATTGGG
>CANCCE010000262.1 GCA_947374505.1 Comamonadaceae bacterium
CCCATGGTCGCGGCGAGTTCGCGGTTGACGATGCCGACCAGGGCCTGGCCCGGCGACAGCGAACCCATGACCTCCTGGCCTAGGGCTTTGTCCTTGACGCGGGCGACGAAGTCGCGCACCACAGGCAAGGCCACGTCGGCCTCCAGCAAGGCCATGCGCACTTCGCGCAGCATGTCCTGCACGTTCGACTCGGTGATGCGGGCCTGGCCACGCATTTCCTTGACGAGGCGAGAGAGTTTGTCGGTAAGGGCTGAGGCCATGAGACGACTCCACGTGTGGAGCAAGGGTTAATTAAAACAAGCAGGGAAGGGATAAACTGTTCATATGATTTTAGCTTTCAGTGCGTGGTTTGGCTTGGCGACAGCTGTCGGAGCCGCGCTTTTATACGGCGTTTTGGCGCTGGTCAGTCAGCGACTGAGTAAGCCCATGGCACGCGCATGGCTGCTGACCGCTTGGCTGCTGCACGCCATGGCACTGGCTGAGGGCCTGTTTGGGCAACCCCCGCGTTTTGGTTTCGCACCGGCTTTGTCGACCACGGTCTGGCTGGTCGTGACGATTTACGCAGTTGAGAGTGGCCTCATTCCGCAGCTCAAAGCGCGCTGGGCACTGGCCGCTGTGGGGGCTGCGGCGGTGCTGTTGGCGCTGGCGTTTCCGGGTACCAGTTACCACCGCATCGCGTCGCCTTGGCTGCCTTTGCATTGGGCCTTGGGCATAGCCTCTTATGGCCTCTTCGCTTGCGCGTTGGTGCACGGTTGGCTGATGAGCCGGTCAGAGCGCTCTATGCGATCGGCCCACCCCAACGACTCAGGCGTGCCCTTGCTGACGCTCGAGCGACTCACCTTTCGCTTCGTTGAAGCGGGTTTTATCTTACTGACCGCCTCCCTGCTGGCGGGCTGGTTTTTTGCTGAGACGCTGTACGGCCCGCATTTGGGTCCTCTGTGGAACCACAAAACTATTTTCTCAGTCTTGGCTTGGCTTACCTTTGCCGGCCTGCTGGTAGGTCGGGCACGGCTAGGCTGGCGCGGCCGCAAGGCGCGCAACGTTCTTTATCTAGGGTCGGGCTTGCTGCTGCTGGGTTACGCCGGCTCGCGTTTTGTTCTTGAAGTGGTGCTGCACCGGTTATGAAATACCTGTTAATTTTTGGCCTCACGATCGCCGTGATATGGCTTTGGCAAGGCAAACGCCGATCTAACTTGGCCGAAAAAACACGCCAGCAAAAACCAAAATCTCAAAACCGCCCACGGCAATTGCCCGCTACCGAAATCGTGGCCTGCGACGTCTGCTCAGTCCATCTGCCGCGAACTGAGGCGCTGACCAGCGGTCACGGCATCTACTGCAGCGATGCACACAGACGACAGGCAGAAGACTGATGCCCGAGGCTGACGTACCAACAAAAATGCTGCCGTTGTGGCAAAAAGGCTGGTACCGTTTCGCGCGGCGCTTGGAATCTCCAAACTTCGGCCCTAGACCAAAGGACGTCCAGCCAGATCTGATCGTCATCCACTCCATCAGTCTGCCACCAGGCGACTTCGGCACCGGTCAGGTGCAGCGCCTGTTCACGAATCAGCTCGACTGGGAAGAACACGACTATTTCCGCAGCATCCGTGGCCTCAAAGTGTCTGCACATTTTTTCATCGCCCGCGATGGTCAGCTCTGGCAGTTCGTTAGCTGCAACGACCGCGCCTGGCACGCCGGTGAGTCGTCTTACTGCGGCAAATCCAATTGCAACGACTACTCGGTCGGCGTTGAGCTAGAAGGCTTGGAAGGGCTGATTTTTGAACAAGCCCAGTACGAGACCCTGAGCAGTCTTGCGGCCGCGCTGCTACAGGCCTACCCGACCAGTCAAGTGGCTGGTCATGAACATATTTCACCTGGACGCAAACAAGACCCCGGCGCTGGCTTCGACTGGCAGAGGTTGCGCCACTCACTGGGTTTGTCGGCTGCCAGCTTTCCAGTGCATGTCGACGATAGGGTGCCGGATTAGGCTACGCTCAAAGTGCGGGTTTTTACCCACCGAAGCGTCTCGATTGCTACAATCAGACGCTACCTCAATTAATCTACAAAAACACTACATGTAGTGCTTGAATTAAGTTTAGACACTAGATATAGTGTGTGAACTTAATTCGATTAATGCGATTCGAGACATGAACAAAGCCCAAAAAAATTCAGAAAAGCGACCTGCCGGTGACTCAACGCCCGCATCAGTTTTAGCCCGCCAGTCTTCTACAAACACCTACAAATAATTCAACCGAGGAAATTCATGCAAACCAGCATCCACACCGCCAACACGCCTACCGGCTTTGCCGCTGCTCATCAGAGCCCAGACACACAGGCCCAGACCACGCCTTACAGCCAGTACCAAATTATTCGCCGCAACGGCGCTGTCGTGCCTTTTGAGCCGAACAAAATCGCTGTCGCCATGATGAAGGCCTTTTTGGCCGTGCACGGCACCCAAGGCGCAGCTTCTGCCAGCGTTCGCGAGACCGTCGATGGCTTGACCCAAGCCGTGATCCGCGCCTTGATGCGCTCACGTCCAGGTGGCGGCACTTTTCACATTGAAGATGTACAAGACAACGTTGAACTGGGTCTGATGCGTGGCGGCCACCACGAAATCGCCCGTGCCTACGTGCTCTACCGCGAAAAACGCTCACAAGAACGCACTCAGCAAAGCGCTCATCAGATGCCAGCCGTGCATTCGTTGCACGTGATGGACGGTGGCAAAAAAGTCGCCCTCGACATCGCTCAACTCCAAGCTCTGATTGAAGCCTCTTGCGCTGGTCTCGGCGCTGAAGTGAAGCCAGATCCAATCGTCGCGGAGACGATGCGTAATCTGTACGACGGTGTGCCGATCGACGAGGTCTACAAAGCCTCCATCTTGGCCGCTCGTACGCTGATCGAAAAAGACCCTGATTACACCTACGCTACAGCCCGTCTGTTGCTGCACACTATTCGCCGCGAAGTGCTGGGTGAAGAAGTGGCGCATGAGGCGATGAGCACGCGCTACGCCGAGTACTTCCCTAAATTCATCCAGAAGGGCGTTGACAACGAACTGCTCGACGAAAAATTGCTGCAGTTTGACTTGGCCCGCCTTGGCGCTGCGCTCAAGCCCGAGCGTGACATGCAGTTTGACTACCTCGGCCTGCAAACCCTGTTTGACCGTTACTTCCTGCACGTGCGCAAGCAGCGCATCGAGCTGCCACAAGCCTTCTTCATGCGTGTGGCCATGGGCTTGTCACTCGACGAAATCGACCGCGAAGGCCGCGCCATCGAGTTCTACGAAATCATGTCGTCGTTTGACTTCATGTCGAGCACACCAACCCTCTTCAACGCTGGCACCCTGCGCTCGCAGCTGTCGTCTTGCTACCTGACCACGGTCGCCGACGACCTGGGTGGCATCTACGACGCGATCAAGGAAAACGCTTTGCTGTCGAAGTTTGCTGGCGGTCTGGGCAACGACTGGACACCGGTACGCGCACTGGGCGCCCACATCAAAGGGACCAACGGCGAGTCACAAGGTGTTGTGCCCTTCCTCAAAGTCGTCAACGACACAGCGGTAGCGGTGAACCAGGGCGGCAAACGCAAGGGCGCCGTCTGCGCGTACTTAGAAACTTGGCACCTTGATATTGAAGAGTTCCTAGAGCTGCGCAAAAACAC
>CANCCE010000263.1 GCA_947374505.1 Comamonadaceae bacterium
ACACCCCAGCAAGCCCCGGCGGTTGCCGCCCGACAAGCCTCTGAGTCGGGCCGCCACGTGGCCGACAACAAGGCCCATTGGATGAACTGCGGTATGCACCACAGCAGCAAGCCGCCCAGTAGCACGGTGCCCAGCGTGGTGCGAAAGTCAGCAAACAAGTTGCTGGTGAGCCAGCCAGTCAGACCGCCTTGGCGCACCGGTGCGGGGCGCGCGGGAATAGCGTGGAAAGTTTTAGCGGTCATAAGTCAACGGCTGAATTCATTCAACGTTCCTTGATAGCCGCGCGGGCGTTGTAGCGGCTCATCCACCACGATGTCAGCAGCGAGGTGCTGAGGTAAATCACCATCACGATGGTGATGCACTCGATGGCCCGACCGGTTTGATTCAGCGCGGTGTTGGAGATGGAGACCACATCGGGGTAACCAATGGCGACCGCCAATGAGGAGTTTTTGGTCAGATTCAGGTACTGGTTGGTGAGTGGCGGAATGATGACGCGCAACGCTTGCGGCAACATCACCAGCCGCATTTCTTGCCGGCGGCTCAGACCCAGCGCTGCTGCCGCGTCACTTTGCCCGAGGGCGACCGATTGAATGCCGGCGCGCACCACTTCCGCGATAAAGGCGGCGGTGTAGGCTGTCAGACCGAGCAAGACAGCGATGAACTCAGGCGTCAGCGCGCCGCCGTTTTCAATCGCAAACAGACCGCGCGAGGGTGCGTTCATGGCGGTCGGTGCGCCACCCGCCAGCCAGCCCAGCAGCCCGCCCAACAGTACCAAGCTAAGCGGCAGCCAGACCCTACTGCGCAACTGACCAGTCGCTTCAAAATGGGCGGTGGCCCGGCGCCGATAGAGCCACGCCAACACCGTGCCGGCCAGCAAGCCCACCGCAGCCCAAGCATGACCGCTGGACCAGACAGGAACGGGGAAATTAATGCCGCCCTTGCTCAGGTAAACCGAACCCAGTTGCCAAGCCTCCGAGGCGGCTGGCAACACTTCTGTGAAGAGCAAATACCACATGAGCAATTGCAGCAAGACCGGAATATTCCGGAAAATTTCGACATAAGCGGAACACAAACCCCGAACCAACACATTGCGCGAAAAGCGGCCCACGCCGATCAAGGTACCGATCAGTGTGGCCAAGAGAATGCCGATCAGCGCCACGCGCAAGGTGTTGCTCAGACCGATTAAAAATGCGTACCAGTAGGGTTGGCTGGCGTCAAACGGAAACAGGCTTTCACCAATGTCAAACCCCGCGGTTTGCGTCAGAAAATCAAAGCCACTTTGAATGCCACGCTCGCGCATATTGATCAGCGTGTTGTGCCCTAAGTACCAGAGTGCCAAGGCGATCAAGACCAGCGCCAGCGCCTGATAAACCAGGCCGCGAAAGGCCCGGCTACGCCAAGACCATTTTTTCTTGGCTGGTAAAGCCGGCGCGGCTTGCGTCTTTGACGACATGCCGCTTCAGCGCAGCGGATAGGCGTACATCAGACCGCCTTGGTTCCACTGCTTGTTGACGCCGCGCGGCAGACCGAGGGGTGACTTGGGGCCCACATTGCGCTCAAATATTTCGCCGTAGTTGCCGGTGGCTTTGATGGCGCGCAGCATCCATTCTTTGTCCAGCCCGAGCAGCCGGCCGGTGTCTTCGGTGGTGCCCAGAATGCGCTGAATCACCGGGTCGCTGGTGCTGGTTTTGAGCTGGTCGACGTTGACTTGGGTCATGCCATATTCTTCTGCTTCGATCAGGCCGTAAATCACCCACTTGACGATGGCAAACCATTCGTCGTCACCACGCCGCACCAATGGGCCGAGCGGTTCTTTGGAAATTAAATCAGCCAAGATCACGTGCTCGGCCGGATTCCGCGCTTCTTTGTTGCGGATGGAGGCCAGCCCTGAGGCGTCGGTGGTGTAAGCGACGCAGCGACCCGCGAAATAGGCGGCGTTGGCGGCTTCGAATTTCTCAAAGACCACCGGCTTGATATTCAGCTTGTGGGTGCGCGAGTAATCGCTCAGGTTTTTTTCGGTGGTGGTGCCGGACTGTACGCAGACGGTTTGACCTTTGAGCTGCTTGGCGCTTTTGATGTTGAACTTGGCCGGCACCATGAAACCCTGACCGTCGTAATACGTCACGACGGTTTGGTGCAGCCCGAGCGAGGCGTCACGCGACAGGCTGAAAGTGGTGTTGCGAGACAGCACATCGACTTCGCCAGACTGCAGTGCCGTGAAGCGCTGCTGTGCATTCAACGGCACAAACTTCACTTTTTTTGGGTCACCCAGCGTGGCGGCGGCGACAGCTTTGCAAATGTCAATATCCAGTCCCGACCAATTGCCACTGGAGTCAGCCGCCGAGAAGCCGGCCACACCGGTGTTGACGCCGCAAATCACTTGCCCGCGCGACTTGATGGCGTCCAGCGTCTTACCCGCGAAAGCCGGCAGGGCGGCGGTCAGACAGAGTCCGGCCAGCAGGGCCCGCAGGTAATTTTGGGTCGCAAATGTGGTCAAGGTAATCTCCATGAAACGAAAAACGCGGCTGATGCATTCTCAACACGACGGGTCGGTAAATCCTAGCGCAAGCTTAAGGGGCAAGCCGGTAACCCGCCATTTGACGGGCTATTCCGTGCGTGACTCAGGCCGTAGCGGCGCACACGCGCAGCACTTCTGCGCCATAGGCTTGCAGCTTTTTCGCGCCCATGCCGCTGATGCCTTCCAGGTCGACCAAGCTTTGCGGATCTTGCTCAGCCAAGGCCCGCAGTGTGGCGTCATGAAAGATCACAAACGCCGGCAGGTTGTGCTCGCGGGCCACTTCGGCGCGCCAGGCTTTGAGCTTGCCCAAGCGCTCCATCGCCCCAGCGTTGAGGCTGGCTTCAGCCATGCCTTTGACGGAGGTTTTGACACTGCGTTTCTTGCGGTCTGCGCTGCCGCCCAGCGCCTGCTCACGCAGCATCACGGTCACTTCGCCGCGCAGCACCGCGCGCGCGTCAGGCAGCAACTGCAAGGTGCTGAAGGCTTCGCTGTCGACGCGGACCATGTTGTTAGCAATCAGTTGGCGCAGCACGCCGCGCCACTGCGTCTCGGCCAGCTCTGCACCAATGCCGAAGGTGCTGAGTTTGTCGTGCGCGTACTGGTTGACTTTGTCAGTGACTTTGCCGCGCAAGATGTCCATGATGTGACCGGCGCCAAAGCTGATGCCGCTGGCTTGCTGCACGCGGTAAATGCAGCTCAACATCTTGCGTGCGGCAATGGTGGCATCCCACACCGCGGGTGGGTTCAGGCAGTTGTCGCAATTGCCGCAAGGCTGGCTGTCTTCGCCAAAGTAGCTCAGCAAACTGACCCGACGGCAGCGCGTGTCTTCGGCCAGCGTCAGCAGCGCGTCGAGTTTGGCGCGCATGACTTGTTTGAATTCTTCGCTGGCGACTTCACTGGTGTCGATCATGCGGCGCTGGTTGACCACGTCTTGCAGGCCGTAGGCCATCCAGGCGTTGGCCGGCAAACCATCGCGCCCTGCGCGGCCGGTTTCCTGGTAGTAGCCTTCGATGTTTTTCGGCATGTCGAGGTGCGCCACAAAGCGCACATCCGGCTTGTCGATGCCCATGCCAAAGGCGATGGTGGCGACCATGACCATGGCGTCTTCACGCAGGAAGCGGTCTTGCCGCTGCTG
>CANCCE010000264.1 GCA_947374505.1 Comamonadaceae bacterium
GCTGTCCATGGGCCGGTAGACCCAACCGACGCGGCCGGCTTCAACGCTAGGCCGCACGGCTGATTCGAGCAGCACGTAGGCGTAGCGACGGGCAATGGCTGACGCGCGTGAGTGAAATCCATCTTGACCATCCGGCATTTGCTGGGCCCACTGCACAGCGATGTCACGCGGCAAAAATGCGTTGGTGCCGCGCACCCAAGAGGCCATGTCGCGCTCCAGTGGGGTGTCGAAATGCGCCACCTGCATCAGCCCATGCACGCCGGCGTCGGTGCGTCCAGCACACATCACCCGCAGCGGTTGCTGGGCGAATTTGGCCAAGGCGCTTTCGAGCTGGTCTTGGACGGTATTGCCCGAGAGCTGGCTCTGCCAGCCTTGATAAGCGCTGCCGTTGTAGCTGATGCCCAGCGCGACTCTCAAGACTTCGTCCGGGGCGGGACCTTGCCAGGGGCGTTGGTGCCGAGTTCCAGATCAAAGTCCAGCTTGTCAAACGGCGGCGTTGGCGTAGGGCTTGTCGCTGCTGACTGGTACAGCGGATTGGTTGGGTCGAGAGCCTGCCCTTTTTTGCAAATCCGTTCCCAATTGGCGCCTTTTCCGCCGGTGATGGCCAGGGCTTCAATCGCCAAACTCTCAAAGTTGGCGGCATCATCGCGGTTGACGTACATGTCCATCAGTTCGATGTGCAGGGCCAGCCGTTGCGGTATGCGCTTGAGCGCACTGCGCAGCAGGGCTTCGGCAGCCGCCTCGTGGCCAAGGGCCAGTTCACTTTGTGCCAGCGTCAATGGATCGTCTTCAAGCGTGTCAAGGCGCGCTGTTGATGGCCTGGTAGTCTCAGGTAAGTCGCTGTCGATTGAAGGTTCGATCGATTCAGTTGGGGTGTCGGCTGCACTGTCGGCGCCTCGTAAGACGGTCCGAAAACCGCCATTTTTGTCCGCTGAATTGCGACGCGAGCGAAAAAATACCCATGCCAACAACAAGCCTAAAAATCCAGCGGCGGCTGGCAGAACGATAGGATCTTTTGACAACCGGTCGATCAAACCAGTCTGATCAGCATTGGCTTGTGCGGCCGCAGCTGTGACCGCTGCAGGCGTGTCTGCTGTCAGTGCTTGACTTGCCGGCGTCGGGTTGCTGGCCGCCGACGCCGCTGGAGTGACCCCTAGTTTGTTCAGGTCGCTGATATTTTTCGACAACTCAGCCAATCGATCCGCTGCATCCTTGGCTTGACGTTGTTGTGAGAGTTTTTCTTCGGCATTGCTGGCCCCCGGAGCCACATTCTTGAGCGCTCCCTTGGACAGGGTGAGTTTGTCAGCGGCTGCTGCGGCAGCTGTTTTTTCTTCCACCTTGCTTTGCACTTTTCCGGTGGCTTCGCGGCCCGAGGGGGTGACTTGGGCGGGCCTGGCATTGCTGGCGAGTTGCTGGCGGAAGGCATTGAAATCCCGACTTTGGGCAACGATGGATTGCCGTGCTTCGTCGCGTGGAACTGTCGTCGCATCGGCGGCTGTCGGCATGCTCAGCACCGCACCGGCTTTGAGCCGGTTGACGTTGCCTGCCACGAAGGCATCCGGGTTGCTACGCAACAGGGCCACCAGCATCTGGTCTAGCGATACGTTAACCGGCAGGCTTTGCATGGCCAGTTGGCCTGCTGTGTCACCGCGTACCACAGCAACTTGCTTTGCAGGCGCCGCATCAGCGGCGGCGGGGGCGGGGGCTGGGCGGCTGAGGGTTTCAGCAGCTGCCATGGCGGGCGCAACAGGAGCAGGTGTCGATGCCATCGGTAGAACCGGGGCAACAGGCGCGGCAGCCGTTGCCGTTTTCGGTGGCGTCAGCAAAAGGGTGAAGTCGCGGGTAATTTTTCCGTAGGCCCAGCTGACTTCCAGTACAACGTCAAGAAACGCCGCAGTGGTTGGTTTGCTATTGCTGAGCAGCAGGACCGCACTGCCATCTGGCGATCGCTTTAAGGTGAACTGCATGCTGCTCAGGTCGGGGTTGTAGTCCAGCCCCATGGCCTTGTAAGCTTCCGCTGAGGCGAGGGACGGTCGGAAGCTCTCGGCAACCGCCGCTGTCAGGTCAATGATGTCGACTTCGGCCCGCAGTGGCTCGCCGATAGACGACAGCACATTGAGCCTGCCTAAGGCAAGCGCGTAGGCATCCAAGCTCGACAAGGTGCCTAAACCCATCAGACCCCACAGCGCCAAGGTTCTAGCGCTGAGTTTTCTTTTGGACACCCACGAAACACTTGCAACACCTGCAAGGCCATGCACGGCCATTTGGACTGGTTCTGTTTTTTTCAAGCTTGATCGCACGGCAGCCCTAGCAATAGGTTAAAAACAAACATTAACACCAAGACCCTGCCGCTTCAAGCTTCCAGCAGGATGCGCAACATGCGACGCAGTGGCTCGGCAGCACCCCACAAGAGTTGGTCACCCACCGTGAAGGCACCCACATAGTCATCGCCCATGGCCAACTTACGGACACGTCCGACCGGAATCCGCATGGTGCCGGTGACGGCCACAGGGGTCAAGTCGCGGATGCTGGCTTCGCGGGTGTTGGGAATCAATTGGACCCATTCGTTGTCGGCGGCGATCATCGCTTCGATATCCGCCAAGGGGACATTTTTCTTCAGCTTGAAGGTCAATGCCTGGCTGTGGCAACGCATGGCGCCGACACGCACGCAAAAGCCATCGACCGGCACGGCAGGGCTGCCGAAGCCATCACCTTGGGCGAGGATCTTGTTGGTCTCTGCCATGCCCTTCCACTCTTCTTTGGACACGCCGTTACCTAGATCTTTATCGATCCAGGGTATCAGCGAGCCGCCTAGCGGGACGCCGAAGTTGGCGGTCTCAGCAGCAGTCAAGCTGCGTTGTTTGGCGATGACCTTGCGGTCGATTTCCAGGATCGCACTTTTTGGATCGTCCAGCAAGGCTTTGACTTCTGCATTCAGCGTACCGTATTGCATCAACAACTCGCGCATGTGCTGGGCACCGCCGCCCGAGGCAGCTTGATAAGTCTGGGTGCTCATCCACTCGACAAGGCCGGCCTTGTAAAGCGCGCCCACGCCCATCAGCATGCAGCTGACGGTGCAGTTGCCGCCCACCCAGTTTTTGCCGCCGCGCTGCAAGGCATTTTTGATCACCGGCAGGTTGACCGGGTCCAGCACGATGACCGCGTCATCGTTCATGCGCAGCGTTGATGCCGCGTCAATCCAGTGACCGGTCCAGCCAGCTGCGCGCAGTTTTGGAAATACGTCAGCGGTGTAATCGCCGCCCTGGGCTGTCAAAATGATGTCGCATTTTTTCAGCGCATCCATGTCAAAAGCGTCTTTGAGCGTGTTTTCGTTTTTTGCCTGTGCCGGGGCCTGACCGCCTGCATTCGAGGTTGAGAAAAACACCGGTTCGATCAGACCAAAGTCTCCCTCGGCCTGCATCCGCTCAATCAACACCGAGCCGACCATGCCGCGCCAGCCTACAAGTCCTACTAATTTGAACATCTACAACGCCCTTTTAATTTAAAAAACAGTGTCAGACCAGACTGTTTGCCCGACTCGCCTGGCCGGGTAGGCGCATGACGAACCAAGCTGGATCAGCCCTTAAGGGTCATCGTTTTGATCGTGATTGCACGCGAATAGCATCCCGCAGAAG
>CANCCE010000265.1 GCA_947374505.1 Comamonadaceae bacterium
GCGCTACGACCTTGCCGTGATCGGTGGTGGCGCGACCGGCCTGGGCGTGGCGCTGGAGGCGGCGTCACGCGGTTATTCGGTGGTGTTGCTGGAGTCTCACGATTTCGCCAAAGGCACCTCATCCCGCGCGACCAAGCTGGTGCATGGCGGTGTGCGCTACTTGGCGCAGGGCAATCTTTCCTTGGTGCGAGAAGCTCTGCATGAGCGCTCCGTACTGCTGAAAAACGCGCCACATTTAGCGCAGCCCTTGGCTTTCGTGATGCCGTCTTATCAATACTGGGAAGCGCCTTTTTATGGCGTGGGCCTGAAGCTGTACGACTTGCTGGCTGGTGCGGCGGGGCTTGGCAAGACCGAATTTTTAAGCCGCGATGAAACCTTGCAATGCTTGCCGACGGTGCAGCCGCAAGGGCTAAAGGGCGGCGTCAAGTACTGGGATGGCCAGTTTGATGATGCGCGGCTGGCGTTGGCGCTGGCACGTACGGCCGCGCAGCAGGGCGCGCTGTTGGTTAATTACTGTCCGGTCACTGGGTTTATCCATGAGTCGGGTCAATTGGCTGGCGTGCATGCCCGCGATGAAGAAACCGGCCAGACTTTTGACGTGCGGGCGGGCTGTATCGTCAATGCGGCGGGCGTCTGGGTTGACGAGTTGCGAGCGCTGGACGGTGCGGCCGCGGGAAAAAACGTCACGCCGATGGTGGCGCCTAGTCAAGGCGTGCATTTGGTGGTCGATCGTTCATTTTGGCCAACCGATCACGCCTTGTTGGTGCCGAAAACCCGCGATGGCCGGGTGCTTTTTGCGGTGCCTTGGCTGGGCAAAGTCATCTTAGGGACGACAGACACGCCGCGGGATGACTTGGCCCGGGAGCCGTTGGCGTTTAAAGAAGAGGTCGACTTTATTTTGCAAGAATCGGCGCGTTATCTGACGCGAGCACCACTGGCGGCGGATGTTCGTAGCCTATGGGTGGGTTTGCGACCGTTGGTGAAGCCGCCTGAAAACGAAGGGCGCAGCACAAAGGGCATCTCGCGCGAGCACACGGTGCTGATCAGTGCCAGTGGCTTGATCACCGTCACGGGCGGTAAATGGACGACTTACCGGGCAATGGCTGAAGATGTATTGCAGCATGGCGTCGAAGCTGAGTTGTTGCAGGGCTGCGGAGCTTCTGTCACTGCGGCGCTGCCGCTTGTGGGCGCTGTGTCTTCGCAACATAAAATAAGTGAGCCTTCCGGACTGCACAGCTACGGTGGTGAAGCGACTGACGTGCAAGCCTTGCAGGGGCATGACCGTTGGCTGTGCACAGGCTTGTCAGAGGCCATGGTGCGCTTTGCGGCGCGCTATGAATATGCGAGAACAGTTGAAGATATGCTGGCGCGGAGGTCGCGGACCTTGTTTTTAGATGCCATGCTGGCAGAGTCTATGGCTGCCGATGTGGCGCAACTGCTCCAAGCGGAGACCGGCGTGGACCCGCAATTGGATGCATTTCTGGCACTTTGCATCGTTTACCGAACCCTGCCGGCCTAATCGCTACTGCATGAAGGGTGTGGCGGGTTGGGAAAAGATCAGCCATGGGGGCGTGTAGCGTCGGGGCGACATGTCTGATCGTGCGAGCGTCGGGAAGCCCGTATCGCAAGGAGTTCGACGCTGGCGGCCAAGAATTTTCAAAGATTATTGAGATTTTTAAGCCAGGTGAGTTGACTCGAAGTATTTATGCAGTCATAATCGTGGGCTTCGCTCCAAAAAGCGGAGACTTCTGCCCAGCGGAAGCAGTGCGAGTGGTTCGTGCTGTGGACGACGGGCCCAAGACTGACTGGCTGAATGGCTGCCTTGATTAATTCAAGCTGCTGATCAACTGGTGCAAGTTGGGACTAATTTAAATGATTCAAACGCAATCCAAACTCGACGTTGCTGACAACACGGGTGCTAAATCCGTGATGTGCATCAAAGTGCTGGGCGGCTCTAAACGCCGTTACGCCAGCGTTGGTGATGTCATTAAGGTGACCATCAAAGAAGCTGCCCCGCGTGGCCGCGTCAAAAAAGGCGAGGTTTACAGCGCTGTGGTTGTCCGCACTGCCAAAGGCATTCGTCGCGGCGACGGCTCCCTCGTTAAATTTGACGGCAATGCAGCAGTGTTGCTCAATGCCAAGCTCGAGCCTATCGGCACGCGCATCTTTGGACCAGTGACGCGCGAGTTGCGCACTGAAAAGTTCATGAAGATCGTGTCTTTGGCTCCTGAAGTTCTTTAAGGACCCGCCATGAACAAAATTCGCAAAGGCGACGAAGTCGTCGTTCTCGCAGGACGAGACAAAGGCAAGCGCGGCACAGTTGCGCTTCGCAAAGACGAAAGCTACCTGATGGTGGACGGTGTCAACATGGTCAAAAAACATGCAAAACCCAATCCGCTCAAAGGTATCGCAGGTGGCATTGTTGAGAAAAACATGCCGATTCACCAGTCCAACGTAGCAATTTTTAATGCTGCAACGGGCAAGGCGGATCGTGTTGGTATCAAGTTGTTGGCTGACGGCAAAAAAGTGCGCGTCTTCAAGTCCAGCGGCGACGAAATTAAGGCTGCATAAAAATGGCACGCTTGCAAGCTCAGTACCGCGAGAAAATCGCGCCAGCCCTGATTGAAAAATTCGGCTACACGACACCGATGCAGGTCCCCCGCATCACCAAGATCACTCTCAACATGGGTGTGAGCGAGGCGGTTGCCGATAAGAAAGTTATGGACAGCGCCGTCGGCGACATGACTAAGATTGCTGGCCAAAAGCCAGTGGTCACCAAGGCTAAAAAGGCTATCGCTGGTTTTAAAATCCGCGAAGACTTGCCAATTGGCTGCATGGTCACCCTGCGCGGCGTGAAGATGTATGAATTCCTCGATCGTTTCGTCACGGTGGCCTTGCCGCGTGTTCGTGACTTCCGTGGTATTTCCGGTCGGGCCTTTGATGGCCGCGGCAACTACAACATCGGCGTGAAAGAGCAGATCATTTTCCCTGAGATTGAGTACGACAAAGTTGATGCTTTGCGCGGTCTCAATATCAGTATCACCACGACGGCTAAGACCGATGAAGAGTGCAAAGCACTGCTCACCGCCTTCCGTTTTCCGTTCAAGAACTGAAGGCGCAAGAGATGTCAAAACAAGCTCTACTGCAACGTGAAATCAAGCGCGACAAGCTCGCTGCTAAGTTCGCGAAAAAATACGCAGAACTGAAAAAGACCGCAGGCGACTTCAAGCGCACTGACGACGAGCGCGCCCTGGCCCGTCTTGAGTTGCAAAAGTTGCCACGCAATGCGAACCCAACTCGTCAGCGTAACCGCTGCGCGATCACGGGTCGTCCACGCGGTACGTTCCGTCAATTTGGTCTGGCTCGCGCCAAGATCCGTGAATTGGCTTTTGCCGGTGATATCCCCGGTATCACCAAAGCCAGCTGGTAAGCCCTAGGAGAACCACAAATGAGCATGAGTGATCCTATCGCCGACATGTTGACGCGTATCCGCAACGCACAAATGGTTGAAAAAGCCGTTGTGCAGGTGCCGTCTTCTAAAGTCAAAGTCGCTATCGCCCAAGTCTTGAAAGATGAGGGCTACATTGATGGCTTCTCAGTCAAGGCCAACGACGGTAAACCCCA
>CANCCE010000266.1 GCA_947374505.1 Comamonadaceae bacterium
GGTGTTGACCGGCAAACCCAAAATGGCGCGGGCGTGCAGCTCAAATTCATTTTGCCATTGCGTGCACAGCGTGACCATGCCGGTGTCGTGTGGCCGTGGGCTGACTTCGCTGAACCAGACCGAGTCGCCTTTGACAAAAAGCTCCACACCATACAGACCCATGCCCGACGGTTGGCCGTCAAAGCCGACGCCTAAGTTGTCGGTCACGGCTTTAGAAATGTCGCGGCTTTTTTGCAGTGCGGCGGGGCGCATTGGGTGCGGCTGCCAGCTTTCGACGTAATCGCCGTTGACCTGCACATGGCCGATGGGCTCGCAAAAATGCGTTTCAATCTCACCGCCGGCGCCCATGGCCCGAACGGTCAGTTGGGTGATTTCATAGTCAAAGTCAATAAAGCCTTCAACGATGATGCGGCCGTGGCTGACGCGGCCACCGGCCATCGCGTGGTTCCAAGCGGTCTTCACATCGGCGGGGCCGGCTATCTTGCTTTGCCCTTTGCCAGACGAACTCATCACCGGTTTGACGATGCAGGGGTAACCGATCTTGTCATCAATCGCGGCCTGCAACTCGGCCAAGGAATCGCAAAACACATAGGGGCTGGTTGGCAAGCCCAGCGTCTCAGCAGCCAGCCGGCGAATGCCTTCACGGTCCATCGTCAGACGTGCAGCGCGGGCAGTGGGCACCACGCGCACGACGCCAGCGGCTTCGAGTTCTTCAAGCATGGGCGTGGCAATCGCTTCAATTTCAGGCACTACCAGATGCGGTCGCTCTTGTTCAATCAAGGCCTTGAGTTGTGACGGGTCACTCATGGTGATGGTCCGCGCATGGTGCGCGACCTGCTGGCCGGGGGCGTTCTCGTAGCGGTCGGTCGCGATGGTTTCAACGCCGAGTCGCTGCAGCGCAATCAGCACTTCCTTGCCGAGCTCGCCGGAGCCGAGCAACATGACTTTGGTGGCGTGCGGCGACAGCGGGGTGCCTAAGGTTGTGCCGGGAATAGAAGGGTTGGATTTGTTTGAGTTGGTCATGAATCGAGAAATTAGAGCGTGGGGACAGCGGTTTTACCGCCAAAGCCAGACCCTCCAATTTACAGCATCACCGCTGAGCGCATGGTCTGCGGCTTGGAGAGTCCTTCAGATTCTTGCTTCGCGGGCACAATCTACCCATGAACAGTGAGACGATTTTTTCAGTGCGGGCGCTCACCAAGCGCTACGGCAGCAGCACCGTGGTCAACGATTTGTCCTTCAGCATCGCCCCCGGCGAATGCCTCGGCGTGATCGGCCCGAACGGCGCCGGCAAGACCACCACGATCCGCATGTGCTTGGGCTTGACCACGCCAGACGCTGGCGAAGTGATCTTTTCGCCGCCCGGCCAACCAGCATTGCAGATGCCGCAAGACGCACTGGCGATCAAGGAACAGCTCGGCATCGTCAGCCAGTTCGACAGCTTAGATCCGGATTTTTCGTGCAGCGAGAACCTGCTGGTTTTTGGCCGGTATTTCGGCATGCCGGACGCCGTCATCAAGGCACGTATTCCGCAGCTGCTCGAATTTGCCTCCCTCACCCACAAGGCCGACGCCAAGCTGACCGAGTTGTCTGGCGGCATGAAACGTCGCCTGTCTTTGGCGCGGGCGCTGGTGAATGACCCGCAGTTGTTGTTGCTCGATGAACCGACCACCGGGCTCGACCCACAAGCCCGGCACCTGATGTGGGAGCGCCTGCAGAAGCTGCTACAGCAAGGCAAATCCATCTTGCTGACGACGCACTTCATGGACGAGGCCGAGCGCCTGTGCAACCGGCTGCTGGTGTTGGACCACGGCCAGAAAATGACCGAAGGCACGCCGCATGACCTGATCGCCAAAAACTTGGAACCCGACGTGGTTGAGGTCTATGGTGCGGGCGCCTTGGCCTTGGTCAACTCGCCGCTGAAAGAGCTGGCCGCACGCTTAGAGGTCAGCGGCGAGACGGTGTTTTTCTACACCCAGGACGCCAAGCGCCTGCTGACGGCACTCACCGATTACCCGCAGCTGCGCACGCTGCACCGCCCGGCTAATCTGGAGGATTTGTTCCTCAAGCTGACCGGCCGCAAGATCCGGGAGGACGCATGATGCGCACGATCACTCGCCAACCTAGTCTGTTCAGCCCACCGCAACTGAGTTGGCGCTGGTGGCCGGTTTTCAGACGCAACCTGCTGGTCTGGCGCAAGCTGTTTGTGCCAAGTCTGGTCGGCAACATCGCCGAGCCGCTCATCACGCTGGTGGCTTTTGGCTACGGCTTGGGCGCGCTGATCGGGCAGGTCCAGTTGAACGGCCAAGCAGTGCCTTACATTTTGTTTTTGGCCAGCGGTTCGGTCTGCATGAGCGCCATGAACGCCGCTTCGTTTGAGGCCTTGTATTCGGCTTTTTCACGCATGCACGTTCAGCGCACCTGGGACGGCATCATGAATGCCCCGGTGCGCCTTGACGACATTGTGATGGCCGAAATGCTCTGGGCCGCTTTCAAGTCGCTGTTCACCAGCGGCGTGATCTTGCTGGTGATGCTGGCGCTGGGGATCAGCCACAGCTTTTGGTTGTTGCTGGCTTGGCCGCTGCTGGGCCTGGTCGGCATCGTGTTCGCCAGCATCGCGCTGATCTTCAATGCACTGGCCAAAGGGTATGACTTTTTCACCTACTACTTCACGCTGTTTTTAACCCCGACCATGTTTTTAAGCGGCGTTTTTTTCCCCAGAGACCAGTTGCCCGGCTTCATGCGGGTGATCTCAGACTTCTTACCGCTGACAGCAGCGGTCGAGTTGATCAGGCCGCTCTTCATGGGCCATTGGCCAGCGCAAGGCTTGCTGCACCTAGCGGTGCTGCTGACCTATGCGGTGGTGGCGTTTTGGGTCGCGCTGGCGCTGACGCGCAAGCGGTTTAGGAGCTGAGAGAACAATCAGCCAGGGGCTGACCTCCTACGGGGTCGTGGACAAGCTCGCGCCCTGCCCCTGTAGGAGCTGAGCCCTCTCAGCGATCCCCGAACTCAAAGATCAAAAAACACGGTCTCTTTGCCGTGTGCGCTGTCTTGCATGTGAATGTCAAACCGATACACCGGCCCGGCATTCGTCATCTCGCGCTGGGCCACCAAGGTGGTGCGGCGCTCGGCTGGCACGCTGCTCAAGACCTGATCTTTGGCATTGGCCGCGGCTTCGTCAGAAAAGTAGATGCGCGTGAACGTGTGCAGCAAGAGGCCGCGCATGGTCACGCAGACGTCGATGAACGGCGCCTGGCCTTCACCCAGAATTCCCGGCTTGACGGTGTCAAAGACAAAGTGGTTGCCGGCGAATGTGCCGGTGCCGCAGCGGCCAAAGCCAGCGAAGCCTTTGCGCTCAGCATCTTCGACGCTGCTGATGATTTGACCTTGGGCGTCGGGCTGGTTGATCTCGACGATCGCGTCATTGACAGGCGAGCCAGCGCCATCCAACACCAGACCAGTGATGCGAATGTGCTCGCCTTCAGCATGCGCTTGCGTCAGCACCGGGGTGAACAGGCTCTTGAAGTCGTAGCCATATTGCGTCGGTGTGAGGCCATAGGCGAAATAAGGTCCGACAGTTTGTGAAGGGGTTTGTTTGAGTGGT
>CANCCE010000267.1 GCA_947374505.1 Comamonadaceae bacterium
GACACCATCAGGCCACCCACAATGGCGGTGTAAATGCCATGCTCCGGCCTGGCGCCGGAGGCAATCGCAAAGGCCATCGCCAGCGGCAGCGCCACCACCCCGACGATCACGCCGGCAACGATGTTGGGCAAGATCTTTCCACGCCCAAACATACCGGCCCGTTTGGCCTCAAGAATGGTGATCATTGGATTCGACCTTTTCGAAAAATAGGAACGACTGGCCGTCAAACCCAGACCGCAGGAGGCATGACAGTAGCACGCCCACGGGTTCGCTGCACTGCGGCAGTTGCTATTTATTCAATAGCGCGTCGTCCAGCACTTCGATCCAGTGCCGAACCGGCGTTGCCGTGCCGCTTTGCAAGTGGGTGATGCAGCCGATGTTGGCCGAGACTATCACCGCCGGCTGCATCTGGCTCAGGTTGCCGAGCTTGCGGTCCCGCAGCTGGTAAGCCAAGTCGGGCTGCAGCACCGAGTAAGTGCCCGCCGAGCCGCAGCACAAATGGGCTTCACAACTGGCCGTGTTGACCTTGAAGCCGAGCGCGCCCAAATGCTTTTCAACCCCGCCGCGCAGCTGCTGGCCATGCTGCAATGTGCAGGGTGGGTGAAAGGTGATCTGACCGATCTCTGCGGGTCGATGCTGACTCAGGTGCTCACGCAACGGCGCGACAAGTTCGGGCAACAGCTCGCTGACGTCGCGCGTGAGTTCGCTGATGCGGGCCGCCTTGGCCGCATACGCCGGCTCGTCTTTGAACAGATGGCCATAGTCTTTGACCATGACGCCGCAGCCTGAGGCGTTCATGACCAGCGCTTCGACGCCGCTCTCAACATGCGACCACCAGGCGTCGATGTTGCGGCGCATTTCGGCTTTGCCGCCATCATGGTCGTTCAGGTGAAACTTGACCGCGCCGCAGCAGCCGGCCTGGGCGGCCAGCACCACTTCGATACCGGCAGCGTCCAGCACGCGGGCCGTGGCGCTGTTGATGTTGGGCTGCATGGACGGCTGCACGCAACCGGCCAGCATGAGCATCTTGCGGGTGTGTTGGCGCGTCGGCCAAGCCCCGGCAGATGGTGCTGCCGGCACCTTGTTTTTGAGCGCTTCGGGCAACAAGCCGCGCACCGCCTGACCGAGCTTCATGGCCGGGCCAAACAAGGGCGAAGGCAAGCCTGCTTTCAACGCCCAACGCAGGGCTTTTTCAGCGACGGGTCGCTCCACGCGTTCATCGACCAGCTTGCGGCCGATGTCGATCAAATGGCCGTAATCGACACCGCTCGGACAAGTGGTTTCGCAGTTGCGGCAGGTCAGGCAGCGGTCCAGGTGCAGCTGTGTTTTGCGCGTCGGCACGTCGCCTTCCAGCACTTGTTTGATGAGGTAAATGCGGCCGCGCGGGCCATCCAGTTCGTCGCCCAGCAACTGGTAGGTTGGGCAGGTGGCGGTGCAAAACCCGCAGTGCACACATTTGCGCAAAATGGCTTCGGCTTCTAAGCCGTCAGCGGTGCCTTGAAATTCCGGGGCGAGATTGGTTTGCATAGCGGACTTAGTGAAAGACGTGAACGACTCAGCGAGCTCAGCGACGGCGCATATAGCGCGTCAGGTCTGCGTACAACGGCGGCAATGACAGCACCAACAAGACGGCGGACAAGGGCAGCACCCAGATGAACCCGAGGTATTTGAAACCGGCCGCGCCAACCAGACCACCCGCCATGAAAGTCCCCAACAGCATGCTGTAAAGCCGCAGCTTGATGCGGTTAGCGTGCACCTGAAAGTCTGCGGGGGTTTGGGTTTGCGTACGGTTCCAGTAAAAGATTTTGCCAAGTTCAATGCCGAGGTCGGTGATGATGCCGGTCATGTGCGTGGTGCGAATTTGCGACGCAGAGATTTTGCTGACCACGGCATTTTGCAAGCCCATGGTGTACGACAGCACCAACAGCGTGAGCGGGACGGCGAACGGCGTTTGGCGGTTCAGCGTCGCGCCCAGCAAACCAAAAATCAGCAGCAGCCCCGCTTCGAGTAGCAGGGGCAAGGCGTACTCACTGCGCAGGTGGTGCAGCCGCGCCCAATTGACCTGCACGGCCGTGGTCGCCGCACCTGCCACAAAAGCCAGCAAGGCGCCTAAGGCACCGAGCACCAGCCCGATATTGCCCAGCACCAAGTTGTCGACCAGCATCGAGGCAAAGCCCGTCATGTGCGAGGTGTACATACCCACCAGCAGAAAACCGCCGGCATTGATGGCACCCGCATTGAACGCCAGCAAACCGCCCAGCAGCAAGTTGGTGTGGGTCGTACGGTGTTTCCCGGCCAGATGACGAACACGGCGCATGCGTTAAGCCACCGCCAAACGGCCGGTGTTGAAGACGCCAGCCGGGTCAAACTGCTGTTGCAATTCGCGCTGAAGTCGTTGCTGCACCGCGTCCAGGCGAGTGAACACACCGACCTCTTTGTCAGCGCTGGCGCTGTTAGCAGAGGCGCGAAAAAGCGTCGCGTGACCGCCGACTTTTTGGGTCGCGTTGCGCAGCAGGGCCGCCGCGTGGGCCGGCGCCCAGACCCAACGCAAGCCGCCGTGCCATTCCATGAAAGGTGACGACGCCACGGCCGGCAAGGCCAGCGCAGGGGTGGTCTGCGGCACGCTCAAACGCCACAAACACAAGTCGGGGCTGACGGCCGTCATCGCGGCCGGTGGTGCGACAAAAAACGGCAGTGTCTGCTCACGACAAGCGTTCCAGTCGGCACTGGCTTGGGCTGGGTCCATGCGCAGCACCTCGCCGCCCAAAGCCGTGACGTCCGCCGACAGGCGCGGACAAGCGGCGTCGACCGCTGCCACCGCACCGCGCAAGCGAACGAACAAATAGTCGCGTGGCGGTTGCGCGCTGGTGTCGTGAACCCAGCAACTGGCGTTCAGCGGCAGCGGCTGAGCGCCCCACGCATTGAGCAAATCCAATGCTTGCTGCTGCGACACGCCAGCGCACATCAGCGTGGCTTCGGCTGGCGCCACCGGCAAGACCTTGAGCGAGACTTCGAGCAATACACCGAGCGTTCCGAGTGATCCGGCCATCAAACGCGAAACGTCATAGCCGGCAACGTTCTTCATGACTTGGCCGCCAAAGACGAGCACCTCGCCTTGTCCGTTGATGATCTTCACGCCCAGAATGTAGTCGCGCAGCGCCCCGACGCTGGCCCGGGCCGGGCCACTCAAACCGCTGACGACCATGCCGCCGACGGTGGCTGCCGGACCAAAATGCGGTGGCTCAAATGGCAGACACTGGCCTTGGCTGGCCAACAAGACTTCAAGCTCAGCCAGCGGCGTGCCGGCACGCACGGTCACCACCAACTCGCTTGGCTCGTAGCTCACGACGCCGCTGTGGACCGACACATCCAGTGGCTCGCCGATCAGCGGCTCGCCGTAAAAATCTTTGCTGCCGCTGCCCCGAATGCGCAAGCGCGTGCCGGTTTTGGCCGCCTCGCGAACGCGTGCAGCAAGCTGCTCTGTCTGGTCATCAAATGAAGTTGGCATGGTGTCTGTCGTGTGTTCAACGGTGTCTCGGGTATCCCCCGATGGTAAGCCGACCGCGAAGCTCAGCCGCTTGATTTTTTGAAC
>CANCCE010000268.1 GCA_947374505.1 Comamonadaceae bacterium
CCGGCACTGGTTCCGCCGGGCTGCCCACCTTTGAGGGGGCGGTATTCGCAACCTACCCAGCCGTCCCAGCCACAGGCGGCTGAGACCTCATCGATGACCTTGAACAAGTAGTCGTAATTCAGCTCGCCGATATCGGGTTCGTGGCGCTCTGGCACACCGGCAATCTGAAAATGACCCACTGTGCCGGTCGGCAGGTAGTGGCGGATTTTCATGGCGACGTCGCCTTCGACGATTTGGCAGTGGTACAGGTCCATCTGCACTTTAAGATTGTTGGCGCCAACCGCGGCCAGTACCTCATGCGCATGGTCTTGGCGGTTCAAGAAAAAACGCGGTATGTCGCGCGTGTTGATCGGCTCAATCAGGATGTCGCGGCCACGCGCTGCGGCTTGCTTTGCAGCCCACTGCAAATTAGCCACATACAAAGGCTGCAATGCTTCGCGTGACTCACCTTGAGGCAGCAAGCCTGCCATCACATGGATTCTGGGGCAATCGAGCACGTCGGCATAGTCCAGCGCCAGTTGCACACCGGCACGAAACTCAGCCTCGCGCCCACGTACTGCGGCTGTCCCACGGTCACCGGCGATGTCCCAGCCATGGGCGATGCTGGCGGCATCCGTGCCGCCCGGAGGAGCGTTGAACAACACCTGCTGCAAGCCATTGCCATGCAGTCTGGCAGCAATTTCTTGGGGACTGAAGGCGTAAGGAAACAAAAATTCGACCGCCTTGAAGCCGTCTTTGGCCGCTGCTTCAAAGCGCTCCAAAAAAGGCAACTCGGGGTACATCAGGGTGAGATTGGCGGCGAATTGAGGCATGGTTCAGAAAGGCATGGGGTTGTTGATCATTTGAAAGCTGTCCGACTTAAAACACCAAGGTCTTCACGCCGGCTTCTGTGCCCAACAAACACACATGTGCTTTTTGAAAGGCAAACACGCCCACCGTCACCACCCCCGGCCACTGGCTAACCTCCAGCTCAAAGGACCGAGGCTCCACAATTTGCAAGCCCGTGACGTCCAAAATGTGTTGGCCGTTGTCGGTCACCAGCGGCAGGCCGTTTTTCAAACGCAATGCAGCGACGCCGCCCATGGCGGCAAATTGCCGCGCAATGCGTTGGGCTGACATGGGGATCACTTCCACCGGCAATGGAAATTTGCCGAGAGTTGTTACCAGTTTGCTGTCGTCGGCAATGCAGATGAACTGGCGCGACTGCGCCGCCACAATTTTTTCGCAGGTCAGCGCCGCACCGCCGCCCTTGATCATGTTGCCCGCGTGGTCAATCTCATCGGCACCGTCAACGTAGACATCGAGTTGCTCAACGTCCGTGGCTTCAAAGACCTTGATACCCAAAGCCTGCAGGCGTTCTGTCGACGCGATGGAGCTCGACACGGCCCCGGCGATGGTGTGCTTGACCGTGGCCAGTGCGTCAATGAACTTGTTGACCGTCGATCCGGTGCCAACGCCAACCAGCATGCCCGGTTGTATGTAATGCAGGGCGGCTTGGCCGACGAGGGTTTTCAATTCATCTTGTGTCATGGGGTTCCGAGTGGTTTTTTGCGACAATCAGCGCTCTTGCATACGCTTAGGGGCTTGCCCCTCAAAGCGTGTCGCTGTCTTGCCATTCAGCCTTGAATTATCCAATGTCCCTGCTCCCTTACGCTCTGGCCCGCCCTTTTTTGTTTGGCCTGGACCCGGAAACTGCCCACGACCTGACCATGACCGCACTGGCGCGCACGCAACACACGCCCCTGAAGATGGCGTATTGCGCTGGCCGGATTGATGATCCGATCAAGCTCGCAGGGCTGACCTTTCCCAACCGCGTCGGCATGGCAGCAGGGCTGGACAAAAATGCCCGCTGCATTGATGGCTTGGCCGCCATGGGCTTTGGCTTTGTGGAAGTCGGCACCGTCACGCCGAAGCCGCAAGCAGGCAACCCGAAACCGCGCATGTTTCGTCTGCCTGAGGCGAATGCGTTGATCAACCGTTTGGGTTTCAACAACGAAGGGCTAGAGGCCTTTTTACACAACGTTCGCGCATCGAACTTCCGGCAAAACACCCACGGCAAGCCGCCCTTGCAACTCGGCTTGAACATTGGCAAGAACGCCCTCACACCGATTGAAAATGCAGTCGATGACTACCTGATTTGCCTTGACGGTGTCTACCCGCATGCCGATTACGTGACGGTCAACATCTCCAGCCCGAACACCAAAAACCTGCGCGCCCTGCAAAGCGACGATGCGCTGGATGCGCTGCTGGCCGCGATTGCAAAGCGCCGTGACAGCCTCGCACTTGAACACGGTAAAGCAGTGCCTATCTTTGTGAAAATCGCACCGGACTTGGACGAAGCGCAGATTGAGGTGATTGCCGCCACCTTGAAGCGTCACGCCATGGACGGCGTGGTGGCCACCAACACCACACTCAGCCGCGATGCCGTCAAGGGCATGGCCCACGCAGACGAGGCCGGCGGCCTGAGCGGTGCGCCGGTGCTGGAAGCCAGCAACCAAGTGATTCGTCAATTGCGTTCAGCGCTGGGCGCTGGTTTTCCCATCATCGGTGTGGGCGGTGTCATGAGCGGAGCCGATGCCGTGTCAAAGATCAAGGCCGGCGCCGATGTGGTGCAGATTTACACCGGCCTGATTTACAAGGGGCCGGGGCTGGTAAAAGAAGCCGCCCTGGCGATTCAGCAAAACCGTTAGGCGTAGATCAATCCGGCACGAACTTCAGCTTGAACTTGACTTCGTCTTCCGGCAGCTCCAGCGTCACCAGTTGACCCATCTTGTTGTCTTTCAAGCGGCAGGCTGCAAACAAACTGAATTTACCTTTGAGGTAATAGCTCTCCATGTCGATCAGCATGTAGGGATACGGCACAAAAACTTCGTACTCAAAAATCAAACGATGCAGGTTGCGCGGCGACGGGAAGAGTTTGTAGTCGTCGGTGGTGATGCTTTGTGCGGTGGCCATGCAGGTTGATATCCGTGAAGTCTGTCGTGAAGCTCGGCGCTGAAGTACAGCGCGCTGTAAGCTAGACGCTTATTTTCGCCTATACGTCGAAACGTCTGATTCACTTTTAAAAAACTGGCGACCCAGCCCGCCCTGCACCATGAACGAACGCCTCGCCACACCCGATAAAGAAGCCATCGCCCTGTTAGAGCCCTTCACGGGTTTGGGCCTGCACCAGATCCAATTGGTCAACACCGCGGCGCATGCGCAGCAAGCCCTGCAAGCGCTGGCGGGTGCCCGCGTGCTGGGCTTCGACACGGAATCAAAACCCACGTTCGAGCGGAATGAAGTGTCGGACGGCCCGCACATCGTGCAACTGTCCACCGTCGACCAAGGCTATATTTTCCAGTTGACTGATGATGGCTGCCGCCACGCGCTGGCGCAGCTATTAGAGTCGCCGGGCATCACCAAGGCCGGCTTTGGTCTGGGCGATGACCGCCGCCGTATCGTCAGCAAACTCGGCGTTGACTTGCAGGGCGTGCTGGACCTCAACATGGTGTTCAACCAACGCGGTTACCGCAAAGACATGGGTGTGCGTGGCGCGGTGGCGCTGATGTTCAACCAGCGCTTTTTGAAGTCGCGCAAAGCCACCAC
>CANCCE010000269.1 GCA_947374505.1 Comamonadaceae bacterium
CGCCGCTTTGACGCACGGGTGTTGGCCCTCATGGCCAGCGATGTGCAGGTGCCGCTGGCGCTGTCCAACCTCGCGGCCAGGTCGCAAGTCGGCGCGGCACACATCCACATCACGCGGCACTTAGGCCTGGGCGGCTCGCGCCTGACCGACTTAGCGGCCAGCGCCGGCATGAGCAAGCAAGCCATGGGCGACCTGGTGGACCAATGCGAAGCCTGGGGGCTGGTGACGCGCGAGTCCGACCCGCATGACAAGCGGGCCCGACAAGTGGTTTTCACATCGTCGGGGCTGCTTTGGCTGGAGGCCTTTCGGCAGGCTGTGGCGCGTGCTGAAAGCGAGTTTGCGCAGGCTGTCGGACGTGATGTGGCCACGGTGGTGGCGCTCGGTCTGGAAGCCTATACCGGCAGCTATGAAGCCTGAGAGCGATTTGACGCGGCTATTTGCGACCTTGTCAGCCAGGCAGGGGTTGCTTGCGCCTAGAATTTGCGACGGTTACAACAATAACAAACTGGCACGGCAAACGCTTCGGTTTCGACTGACGGCTGGCGGTTCCAAAACGAGGAGACAGCGATGCGTATTTTGATTGCCGAAGACGATCAAGTCCTAGCCGACGGATTGCTGCGCACCTTGCGTGCATCAGGTGCCGCGACCGACCACGTGGCCAGCGGCTCGGAGTGCGATGCCGCCCTCATGACGAACACCGAGTTCGACCTGCTGATTCTCGACCTCGGCTTGCCGCGCATGCACGGGCTGGAAGTGCTCAAACGCCTGCGGGCCCGCGGCTCCACCATGCCGGTGCTGATTCTCACTGCCGCCGACAGCGTCGAGGAGCGTGTCAAGGGTCTCGACTACGGTGCAGATGACTACATGGCCAAACCCTTTTCGCTGCAAGAACTCGAAGCCCGCGTGCGCGCCCTGACGCGTCGCGGCATGGGCGGCGCCACCAGCACCATCAAACATGGCCCACTGATTTACGACCAAGGCGGCCGCGTAGCGACGATTGACGGCGCCATGGTTGAGCTCTCAGCGCGGGAACTGGGCTTGCTTGAAGTCTTGCTGCAACGCGCAGGCCGTTTGGTCAGCAAAGACCAGCTGGTCGAACGCCTCTGCGAATGGGGCGAAGAAGTCAGCAACAACGCCATCGAGGTCTACATCCACCGGCTGCGCAAGAAAATCGAGAAGGGACCGATCCGCATTGCGACCGTGCGCGGCTTGGGCTACTGCCTCGAAAAAATCCCTTGAAAATTTTCCAGCGCGGCAAGCGCAGTCTGTTTGGCGAGATCCTCGATTGGATGCTGACGCCCTTGCTGTTGCTCTGGCCTATCAGCTTGGCTTTGACTTGGCTGGTGGCACAAAACATCGCCGGCAAGCCGTTTGACCGCGCACTCGAATACAACGTGCAAGCGCTGGCCAAATTGGTGGTGGTGCGGCAGCAGCAAGTGATTTTCTCCATGCCCGCGCCAGCGCGTGAAATGCTGCGTGCCGATGACAGCGACTTGGTCTACTACCAAGTGCTGGGCACTCGCGGCGAATTTCTGAGTGGCGAGGCCGATCTGCCGCTGCCGCCCTCCGAAAACAAACCCGTCAATGGCGAAGTGCGGCTGCGTGAAGATGTGATGCGCGGCGAAGACGTTCGCGTGGCCTACACCTGGGTTGACATCGATGTGCCCGGCGCCCATCCGCTGTTGGTGCAGGTCGCCGAAACCCTCGAAAAACGCAAAACGCTGGCGACTGAAATTGTCAAGGGCGTGATGGTGCCGCAGTTTGTCACGCTGCCACTGGCGGTGTTGCTGGTCTGGTTGGCGCTGGTGCGCGGCATCAAGCCGCTGGCGCAACTCGAAAAACGCATCCGTGCGCGCAAACCCGACGACATGAGCCCGCTCGATGAAAGCGCGGTGCCGGAAGAAGTGGCGCCGCTGGTCTCGTCCATCAACGACTTGCTGAGCCGGCTGAAGGCTTCACTGACGACACAAAAACGCTTTTTAGCCGATGCCGCGCACCAGCTCAAAACGCCACTGGCCGGCTTGCGCATGCAGGCCGATCTGGCGCAACGTGAAACCGATGCGGACGAGTTGAAAAAGTCCTTGAAACAAATCGGCCGCGCTAGCATTCGCGCCACGCACACTGTGAACCAGTTGCTGGCCATGGCACGCGCAGAAACCACCGGTCGCAGCCTGGCGCAGCACCCGATCGATCTGGCGTACATCGTTTCAGAGGCGATTCAAGAGACGCTGCCGCACGCCTCTGAAAAACAGATCGACCTGGGCTACGAAGGTCCGGAACAAGGCGAAGCGGCGAGCCGCGTGCAAGGCAATGCCACACTGCTGAAAGAACTGGTGCGCAACCTGCTGGACAACGCCATCAACTACACGCCAGCCAAAGGACAGGTCACCGTGCGCTTGCTGACCGATCGCTTCAGCGGCGTCGTCGTGCTGCTGGTGGAAGACACCGGTCCCGGCATTCCAGCAGCAGAACGCGAGCTGGTGTTGCAGCCCTTTTACCGCGCCCTCGGCACCAACGTCGACGGCACCGGCTTGGGACTGGCGATTGTGCAAGAGATCGCGCAACAACATGGCGCGACGATCAGCATCGAGGATGCCGACCGACCCGGTCACCCGAGCCTACCCGGCACACGCGTCACTGTGCGCTTTGTCGGCATGCTCCAGACCTGAACGGCTGGTGCCTCAGCTCAGGTGCTTGCCGACAATCCCGGCCAGCTCAAACATCGTCACCTGCGGCTTGCCGAACACCGCCAACAGCTTGCTGTCGGCGTTGATGGCGCGCTTATTAGCCGCGTCTTGCAAGCCTTCGGCTTTGATGTAATCCCAGAGCTTTTTGATGACCTGCGTGCGGGCCACCGGCTCGGCGCCAATCACGGCGGCGAGTGCATCACTGGGCTTGAGCCCCGTGCCGGGCGTGGTCTTGCGCGGTACCTTGGGTTTGTCCGAAGCGGGGGGTTTCTTGACGGCCACTTTTTTGGCCGCAACCTTTTTAGCCGCCACCTTCTTGGCAGCAGGCGCAGCGCCTTTGGCGGCGACGGTTTTGCCAAACGGCGTTTTCACGGTGCCGGTACGCGGAGGACCCGCTGTCTTGCGCGGCGGGAACTTGGAGGGTGCGAATTCAAAGTTGACCTTGCCGGCTTCTCCGTCCCAAGCCAACATGGCTTTGAAGGGCCGGCGCGTGCGCATCGAGACAAACTTGTCGAGCAAGTCGGTCTTGCCGGTGCCCAGCAGTTTTTGCATCTGCTCATGGTCGACCGGCTGCTGAAGAATCATGGTGCCGGTCTTGAAGTCGCAACTCGGTGTCGGCTGCTCCAGCGTCGGCACGGACTTGACGCAAACATAGTTTTTACCGTGCTCATGCACCGGGCTGCCGCACTTGGGGCAAGGCCCCATAGAAGGCGTGGCACCGAAGTCGACAATCTCGCCGGTCTCGCCGTTTTTGTCATCGCCAAAGTCAAACTCGAGCTTGTAATTCTTGGTTTCCTCGTCGAACTTGATGACCATTTCAGCCGTGAACGGCCAACCGGCTTTGGAGCGGAAACCGTCCAAGGGGCCGATCTTTCTGTCACGCAAAAATTGTTC
>CANCCE010000270.1 GCA_947374505.1 Comamonadaceae bacterium
ATCAGCGCGTCTTCATCCACCAGACCTGCGCGTGCTGTATTGATCAAAAAAGCATCCGGCTGCATGGCGGCCAACTCGACACGTGAGACCACCGATGCGGTCGTTGGCGACAGGACGAGGTGCATTGACACGACGCCTGCGGTCTCGAAAAGCTCTATTTTTCCAACCTTTCGAACGCCCGCCTGCGTGGCGCGTTCCTCCGTCAGATTCGGACTCCAGGCGATGACGTCCATGCCAAAGGCTTGGCCGATGCGGGCCATCCGTTTGCCAATATGACCCAAGCCAGCGATGCCCAGAACCTTGCCTTCCAGCGCCTGCGCCAACTGGGGTTGCCAGTGACCCGCACGCAAGGCCGTGTGCGACACCAGCAAGCGCTTGTGCAACGCGAGGATCAAGGCCCAAGCGGTTTCTGCTGTGGCGGCCAAACCGTTGCGGGCACCCCGCGCGCCGCAGACAATGACGCCTTGACGACGGCAGGCCTCCAGGTCAATCGCCGCATTGCGAAGCCCTGTGCTGGCCAGCAATTTCAGGCGCGGGAGACGCTCAATCACTGAGGCCGGAAATGCCGTTCGCTCGCGCATGGCCACGATGGCATCGAAGTCTTGCAGGCGCTCAATCAGTGCGGCCTTGCTGCTGGCCGGCTGCGTGAAAACCTGCACCGAGACAGCCTCTCCGAGGACGCGCCAGTCCGCCAGTTCAAGAGCCAAGCCTTGGTAATCATCCAGAATGGCGATGCGTACAAGCATGGGCTTAATCCAACGTGATTTGGCCCTTCTTGATCACCGTGGCCCACTTGATCGACTCTTGTTGCATGATCTTGCGGTATTCGTCGGGCGTGGTGCTGGTGGCGACGGCACCCAAGGCCGCGATCTGCGTTTTCACTGAGGGCGTGTTGAGTACAGCGACCAATGCATCGCGCATTTTTTGCTGGATGGCAGCGGGCAAAGCCGTTGCCGCGATGATGCCGTAGTTGGACTCCGAGTACACCGCCGGCAAGCCCAGCTCGGTGGTCGTTGGCACATTGGGCAGCGCCTCTGCGCGGCGCGGCCCCGAGACCGCCAAAATTTTGACGCCACGGGTCGTGAACTGGAGTACCGCCGGCAAGTCAGCCGCCAGCACTTGGATGTCGCCCGCAAGCAAAGCGGTGACGGCGGGTGCCGCGCCTTTGTAGGGAATGTGCGCCATCTTGATGCCAGCTTCTTGCGCGAACAACTCTGCGCCCAAATGCGGCGTGGTGGCGTTGCCGGCCGAACCATAGTTGATCTTGCCGGGCTGTTGCTTGGCCAAGGCAATCAACTCTTGCAGGGTCTTGACCGGCACTTGCGGGCCCACGGTGATGACCTGCGGCACGCGGGCGACCAGCGAGACATAGTTGATGTTGTCGACCACGTAAGGCAGTTTTTGCAAATGCGGCAAGACCGTGATGCCACCGGGTACGCCGAAGCCAAAAGTGTAGCCATCGGGCTCGGCCTTGATCGCGGCGTCCATACCAATGGTGCCGCTGGCGCCAGCCTTGTTGTCAATGATGATGTTCTGTCCCAGTGCCTCGCCCAACTTCGGGGCAATGGCGCGGGCCAGTTGATCCACTGGACCGCCCGCAGGGTACGGCACGATGAGGCGAATGGGCTTCGACGGCCAGGCTGTTTGGGCGCTGGCAGTCAAGGTAACGAATGCTGTCAAGCAGAGCAGCAGGACGTTTCTTTTGAGCATAGTGATCTCCAGTTGTGGTTTTATGAAATAGCAAGTGATGGATGAAGTCTCAAGCGTCGCGAATCAACAAGATGAACTCGGCGACCAGCGCGGGTCGCGTCTGTCCTTCGATCTCGAACTCGCATTGCGTCGTGATACGCGTGGCACCTTCTTGACGCGTCGCCTTCAGCAAGGTCTGGTGCAAACGCAGGCGCGACAGCACCGGTACTTGGGCGGTGTAGCGAACCCGGTCGGAACCGTAATTCAGCCCCTGACCACGGTGCTCGATGCGAAAGATGTCGCGCTGCAAACGCGGCACCAGTGACAAAACGAAAAGACCGTGGGCGATGGTCTTGCCGCCGGGCATGTCGCGCCGGGCACGGGCCACGTCGACATGAATCCAAAAGTCATCGCCGGTGACTTGCGCATACGCGTCAATGTGGTGTTGCTCGACCGTGAACCAGTCACTCACGCCGAGTTTCTGCCCGACATGCGCCAACAGGTCTGATGGGGTTTGAAGTAACAACATCGTTCAGCTCGGTAAATCCAGCACAGCTTTGGCCAGGATATTGCGTTGTATTTCGTTGCTGCCCGCGAAGATTTTGGCGCCTAGTGCGTTGAACAGCGGCGCCACCACATGCAGGTCAATCTCGTCGGTCTGGCAGTGGTCACGCAGGCCGCCGTAGTCGTCAGCTGATTCAATCAGCAACAAGGCCAGCCGCTCATAGGTTTCTGTCGACCAGATCTTCAACATGGAGATGCTGGGGGGAATGCTCTCGCCACGTTTGGCGATGGCGGCAAAGCCGTTGTAAGCCGCGCCCAGATCAGCCGTGTCGAGTTGAAGCTCGGTCAACCGCGCCACAAATACCGGGTCTTCCAGCAGGCCACGCTGACGCGCCAGTTTTTCGACCTGGTGCAGCGTGTGCTGCGAATGTTTCGGGCTACCGGTGAAGAGCCGCTCAAAACCCAGCAGCGCCTTGGCGACCGTCCAGCCCTGGTTCAGCTCACCGACGAGGTTCGCCAGCGGCACGCGCACGTTGTCGAAAAAGACCTCACAAAATTCGCGCTCTGCCGCCAGATTTTGGATCGGTCGAACCGTTACCCCTGGTGTCTTCAAATCAACCAGCAAAAAACTGATGCCAGCTTGTTTCTTGACGGTTTTGTCGGTGCGCACCAGCATGAACATGTGGGTGCCGTCCATACCCCAGGTGGTCCAGGTTTTTTGCCCGTTGACGACGAACACATCACCGTCGATCACGGCTTCGGTGCGCACGGCTGCCAAGTCCGAACCCGCGTTGGGCTCAGAATAACCTTGTGTCCAGACCTGTTCACCAGCCAGGATTTTGGGCAAAAATCGGGCGCGCTGTTCGTCCGTACCAAAGCGCATCAAGATCGGCCCGACCATCACCAAGCCCTGATCGGGTGGGCGCGCGACGCCCCAAGCTTCGCTTTCTTCGATGTAAGCGATCAGTTTGTCGGCGGGCAAGCCCATGCCACCGTGCTCTTTCGGCCAAGCGGGCGCCAACCAACCCAACCGCGACAGCGTCATGTACCAATTCTTCGACTCAGCCCATGTCTGGCGATACGGACGGTAGCGCCGTTCAGCCGGGTAGTGCTTGGCAAAGAAGGCGCGCACCATCAGCCGGAATTCGACTTCCGGCATCTCTTCCCATGGGGCATCGGGCGGAAATTCGGTGTACTCTGCCAGGCCGATCATGACCGGTAACGAAGCGCGATTGGCTTGCGCGATTTGGGCGAAGCGCCGGCGATGGCTGGCGGGGTTGCCCCATCGACTCGACAGCGTCATAGCGCGCTTGAAATAAAGCCCGATGTCATATTCATTGGTCGTGCCGATG
>CANCCE010000271.1 GCA_947374505.1 Comamonadaceae bacterium
TCGGCTTCATTGGGGTTCGAAAAACCGTCGACCACGGTGGAGATGACAATCTTGCCTTCGCGAATTTCTTCGGCCAAGCGCAAGATTTCCGCAATCGTGGCCGGGCTTTCAGAGATGGCTTCCATCATGCGCATGAGGCCGCCCTCGATGCGCTTGGCAATCTCGATCTCGCCTTCGCGGGTCAGCAGCTCGACCGTGCCCATTTCGCGCATGTACATGCGGACCGGGTCAGTGGTGCGACCAAACTCGCTGTCGACGGTGGAGAGCGCTGCTTCAGCTTGCTCTTCAGCTTCTTCTTCGGTCGCGACTGTCGAACCGGTATTGTTTAGCAGGAGGGTTTCAGCGTCAGGCGCTTGCTCGAACACGGCAACGTCCATGTCGCTGAGCATGTTGACCACCACTTCAAGTGTTTCAGCATCGACCAGTTTGTCGGGCAGGTGATCGGAAATTTCGCCATGCGTCAGGTAACCGCGCGTCTTGCCGAGTTTGATCAGGATTTTCAGACGCTGGCGACGCTTGAGCATGTCTTCTTCAGACAGCACGGCTTCGTCGAGTCCGAACTCTTTCATCAAGGCGCGCTCTTTGGACTTGCTGATTTTCATCCGCAGCGGCTTGACCTTCTCGGTTGTCTCGACCACCGGTTCACCGACCAAGTCGTCCTCAATGTCCGACATGTCTTCGTCGCCGTCACCTTTGAGGGACGCCTTTGGCTTGCGACCCCGCTTGGCGCCTGTGGTCGGCGAGTCGCCTTCGGCGGCAGGGTTCTTCGGTGGGCGGCCTGGTTTTTTCTTGGCCGGCACGTCTGCAACGGCTGCTGCAGGTGTGGCCTTTAATGCGGCTTCTTTTGCGGCTTCTTTTTTGGCAACGGGTTTAGCACTAGGACTGGACTTAGAGGGCACGGACGGTTCTTTCTTCGGGATCTTTTCGGATTTGACGGACGCTTTGCCCATTGAGGCAGGTCGGTCAGTCGCTTTGTTGGATATGACGGTCTTTTTGGAAATTTCAACCTTGGCGCTGCGCGTCGCACCCGGTTTGGCTGAACTCACGGCTGGCTTGCTTTTGCTTGCAGGCTTAGCCGTTGCTTTTGTGGCTGCTGTTTTAGCTGCTGGCTTGGCCGCAGGTTTTTTAGCAGTCGTTTTAGCGACAGGTTTGACGGGCTTCTTGGACTTTTGAACAGGCATGGCGAGCTCCAGGTGTCTTAAAAAACTTCTTCACAACAAAGCGCCTGGCGACAGACTCCGCAGATCGTTCCGCCGCACCGTTTGACGATGTGTTGAAACTGTGCAGGAATCCATACGGGCGCAAAAAATGCCCAAACCGGATGGCTGGGCATGATGGCAAGGTGTTTGGGCGAACATTTGGGATGCAGTCCTTGCGGGAAAAATGGCTCTGTACCAAAGAGGTCCCGTTGTGCGGGGAGCCGGTGCCGGAGGTGCTGCTGTCGCGCTTGCCGTAACGTTAAGTCTGGATTATACCCAGATGCTTAATTTTGAGGCAATTTGAAGACCCCCGAAACCACGTTCTCAGCCGGGTTTTTGCAGAGCTGCCAGTTCGCGATAACGCGCCAAGGCCGTCGGGTCTGTGTTGGCGCGCAGGGCCAAGTCTTGCATTTCAACTTGCCGTGCCAGCCGGCTCAACTGCTCCAGAATGCTGCGCACTTCGCTCCAGTCGGACTCAATCCCTTCCGGAATTTGCGCCAGTTGGTTCAGTGCGTAATTCTCATGCGCATGCTCGCGCAGACCTTCTCGCAGGGCCGCCCAAGGTTGCGGTCCATGCTCTTGCAGCTGGCTTTCAAGCCAGATGAAAAGCGGGCCGTGTGGCGCTGGCAAGCCAGAGAGCAAGGCTTGCTCGTCGTGGTTGAGCTTGTCCCACGCTTGAGATTCGGTCAGCAAGGCGCGTAGCACGCGGTCTTCCCGGTTGGCTGGCAAGATGCGGCCGACGAGCCTGCGCGGGCGCGCTGTTGAAGCCCGGTCGCCGTAGCTGCTAGATGACCCCGATGCGCTGCCTTTTTTGCCGGAAAAGGAACGGCCAGACTGCTTGAATGTTGAACTGCCCGAACCGTCATACGAGTCTGGCTCGGAATTGTTGTCGTCAGCGTCATCGCCAGCCGGGCCATAGGCATAGCTGTAGTCCGGCGTTTCAGGTTGCGGTGTGCGTGAGGCTGAGGTTGCGTTTTTAGCGCCGGCTTTAAAGCTCTTGCCGCTTTTATACGGGGCTGCAGGTTGCCAGAGTTGCAGCAATTCACGGCTGTCGATTTGCACCTGGTCGGCGATCTCGGCCAACAACTGGCGCTTCAGCGCACCGTCCGGTAGCAGGCTCCACAGCAAGCGGGCATTGCTGGCCATGTGGGCGCGCCCTTCGGCTGTGCTCATGTCGCAGGCTTCGCTGGCGGCATCGATCATGAAACGGCTGAGCGGCACGGCTTGCTTGACCATGCTGGCAAAGCCTTCCTGGCCGTGCGCACGAATGTAGCTGTCGGGGTCGTGTTCGGCCGGCAAAAAAAGGAACTTCACGCTGCGCACATCGCTGGCAAACGGCAGGGCGGCCTCTAGCGCTTTGCGGGCGGCGCGGCGCCCGGCGCTGTCGCCGTCAAAACTGAAGACGACGGCGTCGGTGAAGCGAAATAATTTTTGAATGTGGTCAGCCGTGCAGGCGGTGCCCAGCGTGGCCACGGTGTTGGCGAAGCCGAGCTGGGCCAGTGCCACGACATCCATGTAGCCTTCGGTCACCAAGGCAAAGCCGTGTTCGCGCAAGGCAGTGCGGGCTTCAAACAGGCCGTAGAGCTCGCGCCCTTTGCTGAACACCGGCGTCTCCGGCGAGTTCAGGTATTTGGGTTTGTCGTCACCCAGCACCCGGCCGCCAAAGCCGATGCATTCGCCCTTGACGTTGCGGATCGGGAACATCACTCGATCGCGAAAACGGTCGTAGCGCTTGGCTTCACCCGCCTGGTTTTCTTCGCCCGGCTCACCGGTGATGACGAGACCGCTGTCGACCAGCAAAGGGTCGTTGTAGTCGGCAAAAATACTCGCCAAACTGCGCCAGCCTTCGGGGGCATAGCCGAGGCCAAAGGTTTTGGCGATGTCGCCCGACAAACCGCGGCCTTTGAAGTAGTCGACGGCACGCGGTGAGATTTTCAATTGTTTGGCATAAGCCGCGGCAGCTTTTTCAAGCACGCTGGTGAGCGTCGCTTGTTGCTCGCGGACCTGTGCAGCACGGGCCCGGTCTTGCGGGCTGATATCTTCTTCAGGGACTTGCAGGCCGTATTGCTGCGCCAAGTCTTTGACCGCTTCGACGAAAGTCATGCCGGCATGCTCCATCAGGAAGCTGATGGCGTTGCCGTTTTTGCCGCAACCAAAGCAGTGATAGAACTGTTTGGCCGGGCTAACGGAGAAGGACGGCGATTTTTCGCCGTGGAAAGGGCACAGCCCCATGAAGTTGGCGCCGCCCTTTTTCAGCTGAACGTAGCGCCCAACGATGTCCACCACGTCCGTGCGGGACAGGAGTTCCTGGATGAATGATTGTGGGATGGCCAT
>CANCCE010000272.1 GCA_947374505.1 Comamonadaceae bacterium
ACGCTGTTTTAACCTTCGACGACCTCAAAGCTGGTCGTGATGTCGGCGGTTTTGCCCAGCATGATGGTGGCTGAGCAGTATTTGTCGTGGCTCATGCCGATGGCGCGTTCTACGGCACCCGGCACCAAACCGTGACCCGTCACCACAAAGTGCATATGGATTTTGGTGAAGACTTTCGGATCTGTCTCAGCGCGCTCTGAGGTCAGCTTGACAGAGCAGCCGCGCACATCGTGACGGCCGCGCTTGAGAATCAACACCACGTCATAAGCGGTGCAGCCGCCGGCACCCGCCAACACGGTTTCCATGGGGCGCGGGGCCAAGTTGGCACCGCCGTTTTCGGGCTTGGCCGCGTCTGGCGCGCCGTCCATCACCAGCGTATGGCCGCTGGCCGTTTTGGCCACAAACGACATGGCAGACCCCTCACCGGAGACAGCCTGCGGACCCGCCCAACTGACTATGCATTCCATGAATAACGCTCTTTCTATTTCAAAATATTGACCTTGGCTAGCGGATGGATGCTGCGCTGCAGCAATGCTCAGCTATACTGCAACCATCGCGACAATGCCCTGCATCAGCAGGTCAGTATTGTTGCACCGGTTGTCTCCTCCACTCCTCAAAGAGTGGATTAACAGGCTCAGACCTTCGTGGTCTGAGCCTTTTTTTCGCCCTGACTTCTTTACTCTTTCTCAAGCCCAGAGCGCTTGACGATTTCGCCCCAGGTGAGGTACTCCGAGCGGAGGTAGGCGGCGGCTTCGTCCGGACTGCTGCTCACGCGGGGCTGCAGACCCAACGACACCATCTTTTGCTCCACCTCGGTTTGCCCCATCACAGACATGAGTGCCGCATAGGTCGACTGAACCATGGACTTGGGCGTGCCGACGGGGTAGAGCAACATCAGCCAAGTGACCGCCGTCAAATCGGTGATGCCTTGCTCAGCAAGCGTCGGCACATTGGCAAAAACACCACCCAGACGCTTCGCGCTGCCCGCAGCAATAGCACGCAGTCGACCCGATTCCACGTGCGGCCGTACGGCTGAGGCCGTCTCCAGCGCCATCGAAACATTGCCGGCAATCACATCCGTCAACCCCGCCACGCTGCCTTTGTAGGGGATGTGGGTGATCTTCAAACCGGCTTTGCGCTTGATCTCTTCCATCGCCAAGTGCGACACCGTGCCGTTGCCCGAAGAAGCATTGTTGAGCTTGTCAGGGTTGGCCTTGGCATACTGAATCAATTCCTTGAGGTTGTGCACTGGCAACGCGGCATTGACCACCAGCACAAAAGGCAAGTCGCCGACCAAGCCCACCGCGTCAAAGTCTTTCAAGGTGTCGTAAGGCACTTTGAGGTAAGTGTGCGGCGTGGTCGAGGTGGCCGACATGTGCGCCAACATCATGACGCTGCCGTTGGCAGGCGACTTGGCCAACTGACCCAGCGCGATGCCACCACCAGCGCCGGGCCGGTTGTCGATGACGTAGGTGTCGCCGGTGACCGCCCGCAAGCGGTCGGCCAACACGCGGGACACCATGTCGGTGGCTTGTCCCGCAGGAAAGCCGACGATGAGCTTGACCACTTTGCCGGCGGCAGGCGTTGACTGCGCAAAGGCGCTTGGCACCAGGGCGGCGCTGACACCGGTCAGCAGCGCATCGCGGCGATTGATGTTGAAGAATGTCATAGCAATAGGGCTTTCAGAAATCATCCATGGATCAAGCGCGCACCGGCAATCACCAGCAGCGCACCCAACAAAGCGGCGGGTGCCAACCACCAACCCGGGACCATCACGGTACCGGCTGGCGCTGAGATAGTAGCCGCATTGCCGCTGGCTGGGGCCGGGCTTTGAACGCTGGCCTTGGCGCTGGACAACGCCCCCGCCGTGACCGCCGCGACGGCGTTCGCCACCTCGGCCTGCACTGGCGCCGGTGGTGCCAGTTGCAGACGAAAGGCTTTGAAAAAGTCATCCGCCATTTTTTTGACCACGCTGTCAATCAGCCGCGAACCGACCTGCGCCAGTTTGCCGCCGACCTGGGCCTTGGCTTCGTAAGACAGCTCCGTACCGTCGGGTGTTTCGCGCAGCGTTACTTGGGCGCTGCCTTTGCCAAAACCGACTGCGCCGCCTTGGCCTTCAAAGTGCATCACGCACGATTCAGGGGGTTGCGCTTCGGCAATTTTGAGCACGCCTTGAAAGCGTGCCCGCAAAGGTCCGATGACAGCCTTAATAGCCACCCGAAATTCTTCAGGGCTGGTTTGCTCTACCGACTCACAACCCGGCAGGCAGGCTTTGAGGACGAGCGGATCGTTCAACGCTTTCCAGACCGCGTCACGCGCGGCTGGAATCACTTGTTGGCCAATGATGTCCATGGGTTCAATCTCAGTGAGGTTTGCGCTTCATGGCAGCAGCGGTGTTGACCATGGAATGCAGGCTGCGGGCGTAGTCAATAGCAGCCTGCTCGTCCATGCGCGGCGCGACGCGCAGGTATTCTTTGAGCCCCAAAATGGCCGGGCGTGGGCGGCTGAGCAAGACCTCGCAAAAGCGCTCCACTTCGGTCTGCAACTTGTCTTGCGGCACCACGTTGCTGACGATGCCAAAGGCCATGGCTTTGTCGGCGTCGATGAAGTCGGCGGAATAAGCCATCCAGGCGATGGCGTTGCGGTTCATGCGGTCATACAGCGCCGACATCACCATGGTGGGCATCACGTTGTGCGCAATTTCCGGAATGTTGAAGGTGGCTTGGTCGCTGGCGAAAGACACATCGCACAGGGCCGCGACGGCCGTGCCAAAACCCATGACGCGGCCGGTGAGCATACCGATGACCGGCACTTGGCAGCTGCGCAGCGCTTTGTAGCTGTTGAAAATTGAATCGTATTCAGGGCGGCGGGAATAAGCCTCAGGTGACGCTGGCGTGGCAGCGTCACGGATGCGGCCGGTGCAGAAGTCCGGGCCGACGCTGCTCAACACCACGGCGTCGGAGGTTTCATGGGCGTTCAACACGGCCTCAGACAGCGCAGCGGCCATGCTGTCGGACACGCCGTTGTCTTCGGGGCGGTTGAATTTAATGCGCAGCAGGCGACCGTCTTGTTCGATCAGGATGTGGGGGTGCATGGTGAGCTCCTTATGGTTTTGTTGAAAGTGAAGATTGGGATGCTTTGGCGTCGCCCAGCGCCAGCCAGATGGCTTGCGGCGTCATGGGCAAATAATCGATGACGGCGCCCAGCGGAGCCAGTGCATCGTTGACCGCACTGGCGATGGCGGCAGGGCTGCCCAGATAGCCCGCTTCGCCAGACCCTTTTTGTCCGAATTCGGTGAGGGGTGAGGGCGTGCAGTGGTCGACGATGGTGATCGCCGGGACTTCTGAGGAGGTCGGCAAGCGGTAGTCCATGCAGGTGCCGGAGAGTAGCTGACCTTCGTCTGAAAAAGCAAATTTTTCCATCAACGAAGCGCCAATGCCGTGGGCAATGCCGCCGTAGGTCATGCCGTGCACCACGTCCGGGCTGATCATCACGCCGCAGTCGTGGCCGCAAACATAGCGC
>CANCCE010000273.1 GCA_947374505.1 Comamonadaceae bacterium
CTTTTCAAGTTAATGCGCCCTCACCAGTGGCTCAAAAACATTTTTGTTTTTGCCGGCCTGTTGTTCAGTGAAAACTGGCGCAACCCTGCGCTCATCCACCAAGTGCTGTTCGCCTTTGCGGCGTTTTGCTGTGTGTCCAGCATGGTCTATATCGTCAACGACTGGCTCGATCGCCATGCTGATGCCGAGCACCCAAGCAAGCGTTTTCGACCGCTCGCCAGTGGGCAGGTGACGCTACTGCAAGCCGCCATCTTGGGTTTGGTGTTGCTGGCAGCTGGGGTCTGGCTGGCGACTGGCAACAAGACCTTGCTGACACTGCTGGCCTTGTATGTCGCACTCAATGTGGCTTATTCGTTGCGGCTCAAGCGGGTGCCGGTGGTCGACGTCGGCGTCATTGCCTCGGGCTTCATGATTCGCCTGCTCGCGGGTACGCTGGCTGTGGGTATTGCGCCGTCGCGCTGGTTGCTGCTCACGGGCTTGTTTGTGGCCTTGTTTTTGGGCTTTTCCAAACGCAAGGCAGAGAGCTTTCATGACGTGGCCAGCCAGCGCGCCGTGTTGGCAGATTACCCGCCGGCGCTACTAGACAGCTTCATGGCCGTCACCATGACCGCCACCATCATCACCTACAGTTTGTTTGCCACCAGCCCCGAAGCGCAGGGCATGCATGGTGAACGGCTGATTTACACCGTGCCCTTCGTCATTTTTGGCTTGCTGCGCTACGCCTACCAAGTGCACCGCGGCAAGGGTGAAGACGTGGCCCGTGATCTGGTCCGCGACCCGTGGATCTTGGTTGCCGGCGTGGCTTGGCTGCTGGTGTTTTTCGGATTTCTCTGGTGAGCCCCTCGCGGGTTGAGCAGCCTGATCTGCCTGCGCCTCGTCTGTCCATTAAAAAATTCTTGCTGGTGCTGGGGTTGGTCGCCACAGCCTATGCCGCTGCGCTGGCATTTTTCGGCGAGGCATCGCCTGCCGTGGCGCTCACTGGTTTGTTTTCATTCACCGGGCTGGCAGCGGCCGCTCTGTGTCTGCTGAATTACTTGCTGCGCGGCTTGCGCTGGCGTGGCTGGATGGCGCATTACCAGCGCCCGCTCGGCGTGCTGGAAGGCTTGCGCCTGTATGTCGCTGGTTATGCGCTCACGCCCACGCCCGGCAATGTGGGCGAAGCCGTGCGCGGTCTGTGGTTGGTGCGCCAGCCCTTGAGTACAGCGCAAAGTCTGGCGATTTTTGGCGCTGAGCGCTTGGCAGATTTGCTGTGTCTTTTGCTCATGGCCTTGCCCGCGCTGGGTTGGCTGGGGTGGCACAGGGCTTGGAGGGGGTTGCCTAGCGGTGTTGGCTCTTGGGGCTGGGGCGCGGGCTTGCTGGTCGTCGCTGCATTGGGGCTTTGGTCGGTTTTTGTCGTCGCGCAACGCATCGTTCGCAAGCCAAGTTGGGCTGTACGCTTGGCCTGGCTCCATGAAGCCTGGCATTGCTTGGCCCATCAGCCGTGGCGCTGGCTGGCATTGACGCTGGCGGCTTGGGCCGCTCAAGGCTTGGCTGTGGCGTTGCTCTGCCACGCTGCCGGCTTGGACATCTCGGCGTGGCTGGCCGCCGGGTTGTATGCACTGGCCATGATCGGCGGTGCGCTGTCCGCCTTGCCCGCCGGGCTGGGCGGTACCGAGGCTGTATTGGTGGCGCTGCTGGTCGGGCAGGGCGCGGCCGTCGGCACGGCCGTGGCGCTGACAGTGCTGGTGCGCTTGCTGACGCTTTGGCTGGCGGTGGCGCTGGGCTTGTTGTCGCTGCTTTACAGTGTGGCCATTCGCAAAGACATCCGCTTTTAACTTCCCGTCATGAACTCCACTCCTGCTGCCGCGTCGTCCGGCCATCCACTGTCGGCTCATCCAGCTCATCCAGACTTGCAAGGCGGATTGATGCGCTGGCTGCTGGCCGTCGGGCTGGCTTCGCTGGCCTTGCGGCTGTGGATCTCAATCGTTTTTCCGGTCACCGGGGACGAGGCTTTTTTCTACTGGTGGGGCGTCTACAAAGACTGGGGCTACTACGACCACCCGCCGATGGTCGGCTGGCTGATCGGCCTCATGCGCGCAGTGTTCGGTGACTCGCTCTGGGCCATTCGCCTGCCGGTGGTGGTGTTGCCATTGGCCTTGGGCGCTGCCTTGGGTTGGGCGCTGCAGCCGGTGGCCGGGCCACGCGCTGGCTGGGCCGTGCTGTTCTTCTGGCTGGCCCCCATCAACTGGCTCAACGTCCTCATCACCACCGACACGCCTTTGATGTTTTGGTCGATGTTGTCGGTGGCCGTTTTGCTGCGTGCCGAACTGCGCCCGCGCTTGGATGCTGTGGCGCGCGGCCTCTATGCGCTGTCGGGTATTTTTCTGGGTTGCGCCTTTTTGTCCAAGTACTTTTCCGTGGTGCTCGGGCTGGCGTATTTGGTCTACTTCGCGATCTATCGGCGTGAGCGCTGGCAGGGACTCGTGCTGGTGGTGCTGTGCGCCTTGCCCGGACCGGTCATCAACATCGCCTGGAACATGGACCACGGCTGGTCGAACATCATGTTCAACGTCTTCAATCGCAACGAAGACGACCACTTTGAGCTGCGTAAACCCTTGATGTACCTCGGCATGATGCTGTACCTCGCCAGCCCGGCGGCAGTCTGGCTTGGCTGGAAGCATCGGCAGGCGCTGCGCAGCACTGCCGTGCAGCACCGGCTGCTGGCTTGTTTGGTGCTGGTGCCGCTGGCTTTCTTTGCGCTGCTGTCGTTCAAGAAAGTCATCGGCCTGCACTGGGTGCTGTCGTTTTACCCCTTTGGCTTTGCGCTGCTGGCGCTGGCCCTGCCGGCTGAACGTCTCAAAGCTTGCGCCCTCGGTTTGGCTCTGTTCGCCGGTTTTCATGTGCTGGTGGTCACAGGTATCGGCATGAGCTCACCCGCCGATTGGAAAAAAACGGCGCTCTACCCGAGCATCGTGCGCAGCTTTGACGCCCAAGCGATCTTGAAACAAGTCGATGCGCCGGGCGTCGTGATCATGGCCGATGCTTACACGCCAGCCTCAATCTATGGTTTTGAGCTGCGCCGCTATGTGCCGGTGTTCGGTCCGGGCCGTTTTCATGCGCGGCAAGACGACATGCTGGTCGACTTCTCGCTGTACCAGGGCAAGACTGTCCGCATCATTCACGCGGCCCCGCCGGACTTGGCCAACTACCGGCCTTACTTCGACGCGGTCGCTGTGCTGCCGGTCGAGCAAAGCGGCGTGACGTTTTATGTGGTCGAAGGGCAGGGCTTCAAATTCCCGGCCTACCGCGACGGCGTTCTGTCCACAATTTTTAAGCGCTACTACAACATCCCCACATGGCTGCCGATGACCGGTTGTCCGTTTTGCGAGCGCTATTGCGGCCAGGTGCGATGCCCGCGCTAGACCCGTCCGACCAGCAAGTCCCTCGCGGTCTTTGTGTGGCGGCGTTTGACTTCGACGGCACCCTGACCCACGGCGACACCCTGTTGCCTTTTCTGGCCA
>CANCCE010000274.1 GCA_947374505.1 Comamonadaceae bacterium
CGCCGTCCCAGGAGACGACGTCGGCAACGCCGCCGCGCGTGCTGCGCAGCATCGGCTGCAACAACCGTGTTTGCCGTGTCACCACGGCTGAGGCGGTCAGCGCAAGCGTTGAGCCTTTGGTGCACAGCCGGCCGAAGTTGGCCGGATGCATCGGGTCACCGCGAACACCGGTGATCGCGTTGCCTTGCGACTCAATGATGACGCCGCAGCCCACACCGCAGTAGGGGCAGGTGGACTTGGTTTCATTGAAGAGGGGTATTGACATAAGCGATAAAAATGAAAAATGTCTTGAGGTTGAGGCAGCGCCGCTCACTTGTGAAGGAGCATCGCAATGACGATGGTCAAAATGATGCAAACCACTTTCCAAAAAACGACCGGATTGCGTTCTAACAAAGGTGGGCGGGTTCTGGCTAAAAATGCTTTGTTCGGGTGGCTCAGGTCGAATACAAACTCAGATAACTCTTGGTACCGCAGCTGAGGGTTGGGGTGGACGGCCTTGTGCAGGGCTTCATCAATCCAGGCCAAAATACTGCGATCCGTATCGCGCGCAGAGTTGTATTCCAGCTTTCTTTGTTCGGCCTTTGTTTTTGTTCTGGCGACTTGTGCGCCATAAGGAAGTTTGCCTGTCAACATTTGATAGGCAATGACACCCAATGAAAACAAGTCCGATGGCGCTGAGCCTGCTTCGCCCAGAAAGTATTCAGGCGCTGTGTATTGGGCGGTTCCGAGCAAATTAGTTTGTTCCAGCGGGCTGGAAATCTCTAAGATACCAGCTACTTTTGTAGAGCCAAAATCAATAATTTTCACCGTGCCCGTGCTGTCGATCATGATGTTGTTGGGCCTCAAATCTTGATGCAACATCTCCAGCTTGTGAAAGGCGCGTAAGCCCTTCGCAATTTGCCCAACAATTTCGCGCACGGTTTTTATATCGGGTTTGGGTTTGTCAATCATCCATTGGGCCAAAGTTTGGCCATCAATGTATTCCGTGACGATGTACAAGTAGCTGCGTTTTCGGGTCTGTGAGCAGGGTTTGAGGACATGTGGACTGTTGATCCGCTTGGCGATCCACTCTTCCATCAAAAACCGCTCTAGGTAGGCTGCATCGCCACGCAAATCAATGGACGGCGTTTTGATAATGACTTGGGTATTCGTTTCGCCGTCCAAGGCCAGATAAACGTGGCTGCGGTGACTGGCGTGTATCTCCCTGATTATTTTGTAGCCATCCATGACCATTCTGGCCTCCAGCATCGGCGCGAACGGCAGCTGCGTGAGCTCTTGGTAAACCTCATCCGCATCTTTGTAGGGCAGTGCATCGACCCGAAGAATTTGCAGCGTCAGGTTGTCACCACTGCCTTGCGCGTAGGCGTGCGTGGTGATGGTTTTGGCTGCATTGTCCAGACCATCGCCGGCGGCGCGGATGGCGTCGATGATGAACTGGACAGGGGCATATTCGTGCACGCCATCGGTGGACAAAACAAAAATATCGCCTTGTTCAACTTCAAAGGCTTGGTAGTCAATTTCAAGGTTGGAGTGGATGCCCAGCGCCCGACTCAGGTAGTTTTCTGTCTCTGAAACCCACAGTCGATGGTCGCGGGTGAGTTGCTCCCATGTTTTGTCACGTAAGCGATAGATGCGTGTATCGCCCGTGTGGAAAATATGCGCAGTCGTCGACTTCAGCACCAGGGCGCTGAAGGTGCACACATACCCTTTGTCTTTGTCGTAGCGATGAGGACTTTGCTGGCTCTGTGTGTGCAACCATGAGTTGGTTGCAGTTAAGACGCGCTGGACAGACTTTTTGACCGACCAAGCCTCCGAGGTGCAGTAGTAGTCTTCTAGAAAACTCGTCACTGCGAATTCGCTGGCGATGTGACTGACCGCACTGCTGCTGATGCCATCGGCAATGGCGATGGCAATTCCTTTAGAGCTTAGTTGCGGTTCTCGCGGCAAATAAAGGCCGTGAAAGTCCTGCTGGGCCTCTTTGCGGCCCATGTCCGAATACTGCCCAACAGAAACGCTCAATTGACTGGCCATGGCGCTACAACGTTGTTCGGTTTGAGCCGCCGTAGCAGGTCCGTTAACGGAACGAACGCTTAGGTGCCGTCTTGATGTGAGTGGAATACAGCGTCAGACCCGTGAACGCGATGCCGCCGACAAGGTTGCCCAAAACAGTCGGAATTTCGTTCCAGATGAAGTAGTCCATGATGGAGAAGTTGGCACCCATGATCAGACCGAAGGGGAATAAAAACATGTTCACGACGGAGTGTTCAAAGACCATGTAAAAAAACAGCATGATGGGCATCCACATGGCGATGACTTTGCCGCTGACGGTTGTGGAAATCATGGCGCCCACCACGCCCAGAGAGACCATCCAGTTGCACAACATACCCCTGATGAAGATGGTGATCCAACCTGCCACACCGTATTGCGCGTAACCCAGCGTACGCGCCTCGCCAATGCCTGCAATCTTTTTCGCGATGTCGCCGCCTGCTGTGTTGAAGCCGTAGGTGAAGACAAAAGCCATCATGAACGCCACCGTGAGAGCACCCAAGAAGTTACCCATAAAGACCAAGCCCCAGTTTCTGAGAACGCCTTGCAGCGTGACACCTGGGCGTTTGTCCAGCAGGGCCAGTGGCGACAAAACAAACACACCCGTCAGCAAATCGAAACCCATCAAATACAGCATGCAAAAACCAACCGGGAACAACATGGCCCCAGCCAGCGCTGAGCCGGTTTGCACCGTGATGGACACTGCAAAGACTGCCGCCAAAGCCAATATGGCGCCGGCCATGTAGCCCCTGATGAGGGTGTCGCGGGTTGACATGAATATTTTGGATTCACCCGAGTCCACCATCTTGGTGACAAATTCGGAAGGTACTAAATAGGACATACTTGCTTTCTGTTTAAGTTAGTGACGGACTGGGCCTGCCACAGGGCGGGTCAGGTCAAGGGCCAAAGTCGACAGCTCAATGGTGTTGAGCATGACCTGGCCGTCTTCGATCTTGACGCTGAACTTCGGCGTACAACCTTCATCGGGTGCTTTGGCGCAACCGCCTTCGAGGTCGATGGTCCAGTTGTGCAACGGGCAGGCCACGCTGGTGCCAAAGACGATGCCTTGACTCAGCGGCCCACCTTTGTGCGGGCAACGGTCCAGCAAGGCAAAAACGCCGTCTTGGTCATTGCGAAACACGGCAACGTCAATACCTTGTGCGCGTGCTACTCGGCGGGAGCCGAGTACCGGGATGTCGGTGACAAGGCAGATTTTTTTCCATTCAGACATGCTTCAGATTCCTTTGCGCTTGACTAGAGGAGCTCAAGCCGGTGAGAGTTTTTCAAATTGGCGTGTGTCGACTTCGGCTTCCTTGAAGTCAAACCACGGATCGGGCTCGCCGTCGAGGGCGAACTGCAGGCGTTCCCACAGCGCTTTGCGGCCTTCGTGGTCGTCGAGAATTTTTTTCTTGACGTAGTCCAAGCCTACCCGGTT
>CANCCE010000275.1 GCA_947374505.1 Comamonadaceae bacterium
ACGATGAATTCAGGCTTGGTCACTGTACCTTGGGGGGCCACTGGCGACACATAAAGTGTGGACGGCTCGCTCGCGCTGGCCGTGTTGTCCCAAATCTTGAGGGTCACAAAATCCGCTGAGAGGTGAGGTAAATCCTTGAAAAGATCGGCTAACACAATCGGTGTCAACAACACCCCCAGCAGCGACGCCCGGCGTTCGGTGACTGTGCTGTGGGCTTCGCCGTCGACGTACATCGGCACCAACAACAACATGCCCGCCTGGTCTTGTCGAGAGCGTGCCAACTGAACGACGCCGGTGAGCGTCGCTTCATCCGTGTCGATGGCGCGTTCGATGGCGCGGCGGCGCACCGTGTCGGTGCCAATATCAAGCCCTTGGACCCGATCGTTTGGTTCAACGGACTCAAAGAACTTCAGCACATACAGGTCAGGCAAGAGTTGCGTTGCCAGCTTGTCATTTGAAAATGAACGCAGGCGAAAGCTTGGCGCATTGCTGGCTTGTTGTGTGGCCAAAAATGTCGGCAAGTCGACACGCTGAACGCGCTCAACAAAGCCCGTTCCATTGAGACCTGGCTCTGCAGCACTGCTCTCACCGGAGGCCAGGTATTTGTCGAACGTGCTGCGCTTCAAGTGGTTGTCCGTGGCGTACAAACTTCGTAGTCCGGCCGTATTCGCTAGTTTGGCAGTCAAGCGTCGCTGAATGTCGGCAACCACCTCATCGTTCCGGCTTATCAGCAGCGCTACGGCGCGTTGATGAATCAGCCTGTTTTGCATCAATCCAGCGTAAATCGAAACGCAGATGCCAAAAACAAAGACACACAAGGGTAAGAAACAAACTGGCTTCCAGCAGTTTTTGGGCATGCCCCAGCTCATGACAAGACCTTGCGAAGTGCATCTGGCTGGATCGGTTTGACAAATGTGGCCAGCACGCGAATCCCTTTTTGCGAGGCTAAAAACTCGGCCACCTCCAGCATGTCCCGGTTGACACCGCTGACAAACACCAGGCCACCCTTGAACTGACGTTTGACCAGCTCGGCAATGAACTCAATGCCGTCCATGTCGGGCATGAAAATGTCGCAGATCAAGACCTCCGGGGGCACCGCCATGGCGTCCAACAAGCGCACCGCTTCCTTCCCGTTGCTGGACTGACGAATGTCTGTCACACCCCAGCCGTTGAAGGTTTTGCGCAAAATTTCTTGGCTGAACTCGTCATCGTCAATCAGCAACACGGACTGGGGGAAATTCAGAGCTTGGGTCATTTGTAGGTATCGATGGATGTGTGTGAAAAGTTTCAGGCGGCGGTCATGCGCTGTATCGTCGCCACCGCCAAGTCCATCGCACCAGCCAGTTCGGCCAAAGCCAACTCAGCCAGCGCGGGGTCTTGCCCTGAACCCAGCAGCCGCTCAACCTCACCCGCCTTCTGAAACACGGCTGGCAGGGCCAAGTTCGCCGCCACGCCAGCCAGTTTGTGAGCCAAGGCAACAGCCGCCGCGCGGTCGTTGCCCGTCAGACTGTTTTGCATCAAGGGCACAGCCCCCGCATAAAGTCCCACGAAGCGGCCCAACCACTCTAGGTAAGAGGGCATGTCGGCCCAGATTTTCAGCCCCTCGGCAACCTGGATCACCGCCACATCTGGCGACCACACCGACAGCAACGGCGGATAACTGGCCGCATTCAGTACCGCTTGACGGGTCAGCCGTTGAATCAGCGTGATGGTCGACGGCACATCAAAAGGTTTACTGATGAAGTGCGTCATGCCCACCGCATGCGCAGCGTCCTGCTGCGACTTGAAGGCGCCCGCAGTCAAGGCGACGATGGGCAAGTGCGCGAACGCAGGGATCAGCCGCAGCAGCCGCGTCGCCTCAATCCCGCCCATGACCGGCATTTGCACGTCCATCAACACCAAGTCGACCTCGGTCGGATGCGCCACCAACCAGTCAATCGCCTCTTGGCCATTGCTGGCGAGCGACACCACCGCGCCGTGCCCGAGCAAAATGCGCCGCGCCACTTCGCAGTTGATCTCGCCGTCGTCGACCACCAGCACGCGGATGTTTTGCAGCGACTTCCCAGCCACGCTGGGCGCGCGATTGTCGGCCAAGATGGCTGGGCTGGCGACTTGATCCGCAGGTTGATTGCTGTCGCTGATGGTTTTCAGCGGCACCGTGAACCAGAACTCGCTGCCCTGCCCCAAGATGCTGGTCAAGCCGATTTGCCCACCCATCAATTGCACCAGCTGGCGACAAATCGTCAACCCCAGCCCAGTACCACCGAAGCGCCGGGTGGTCGTGCTGTCGGCCTGCGTGAAGGCCGAAAAAACAGTCCCCTGCAGCTCGGGTGAAATGCCAATGCCAGTGTCTCTGACGCTGAACCGCAGCACCACTTCGTTGTCGCTCCGAGAGACCAGTTCGGTCCGCAGTTCGACCTGGCCCTGGCTGGTGAACTTGATCGCGTTGATACTCAGATTGATCAGCACCTGCTCCAGCCGCAAGGCGTCGCCGGCCAAGGTATGGATACCCGGCACCTGCGGTGGTGGATGGATGATCAACTTGATGTTTTTTTCGCCCACCGCCACACCCAGCACGACGCTCAAACTGTCGATCACATCGCTCAACCGGAAAGGCGCTTGCTCGATCATCATCTGGCCAGCTTCAATCTTGGAGACATCCAGAATGTCGCTAATCAGGCTCAGCAAAATCCGCCCAGAGGCTCTGATCTTGCGCACCATGTTGTGGGCGTCCATGTCCAAATTAGCCTGCTCCAACAAGTAAGCCAAACCCAAAATAGCGTTCAGTGGTGAGCGAATTTCATGGCTCATGCTGGACAGAAAATCAGACTTGGCCAAGTTGGCGCTATCGGCCACTGCACGGGAGCTTTCGAGCTCTATGTTTTTTTCCTGCAAGACCATGTCCAGGCGCTTGCTTTCAGTGACGTCACGCGCCGCTGCAAAAACGCCCTGCAAGACGCGGTCGCGGTCGTAAAAAGTGGTGGCGTTGTAAGACACCACGGTTTCTTTGGCGTCTCTGGCGCGCACTGTTAATTCGTAGTTGGTGATCTTTTTGCCGCTCAAAACCATGTTGATGGCGGCCACTGCGCGCACCGGCTCGGTGAAGAATTTTTTGAACGGCGCACCGATCAACTCGTCGCGGGTGCAGTTGGTCAACTCTTCGGTTTGCTTGTTGACGTCGGTGATGATGCCGGCGGGATCGGTGGTCATGATCGCGTCAATATTGGCTTCGATCAGCGAGCGGGTGTAGAACTGCTGGTCTCGCAAGCGCTGGTCGAGTTTTTTCTGCTCTTCTTCAATCAACTTGCGGGCCGTGTTGTCAGTGCCGATCAAGAGGTAACCAATGATGGCGTCTTGGGCGTCGCGCAGCGCCGTCACCGAAACCACCGCCGGGAAGCGGCTGCCGTCTTTGCGGATGTAGGTCAGCTCGTAAATGTCTTCAATACCGCGTG
>CANCCE010000276.1 GCA_947374505.1 Comamonadaceae bacterium
TGCGTACAGCTTGCGGATATCCACCACATCGGGGCCAACGGTGCCTTGGTAAACAGGCAAGTCAACGCTGGGCGTGCCGTTGCTGAAAGATAGGGTGGCTTTGTTGTCGGCTAGTTTCATTTCACTTTCCTTTTCGAGGGGCAGATGGGTGATGTCTTGGGGCATCGATCCCGTACATTAGGTTTAAGCTGACACCGGACGAGGCGCTGTGGGAACGATCAACAGGGCCAGCACTTCGCGGGCTTCGTTGGTCGAGGCACTGATGGCTTCAAGTTCACCGGGTTGCTTTCGTTGCAGAAAAAGATCCAGCAAATCATTGTCTGACAGATCCATTAAATCATCCAGGCCTTTGGCTTGCCTGACGGTCAAGGTGGTTTCATACTTGGCAAAAAACCGTTCGATAAAAAGGTCGTTTTCAAGCAGGCCACGACGGCAACCCCAACGCAGCCGACTGAGCGAGCGCTCGTCAAGCAGCGGCGAGTTTACATTCATCGAATTGTCAGGCAGGGCAGATGTCACAGGGAGATTCTCAGACTGCGCGCAGAACCATCATTTCCTTGATCTTGCCAATCGCCTTGGTCGGGTTCAGCCCCTTGGGACAGACATCGACGCAATTCATGATGGTGTGGCAACGGAACAAACGGTACGGATCTTCAAGGTTATCGAGGCGTGCAGCGGTGTCTTCGTCACGGCTGTCGGCGATGAAGCGGTAAGCCTGCAACAGGCCGGCCGGGCCGACAAATTTGTCGGGATTCCACCAGAAGCTCGGGCAGCTGGTCGAGCAGCTGGCGCACAAGATGCATTCGTAAAGTCCATTCAGCTCGTCGCGCTCTTCGGGGCTTTGCAGGCGCTCTTTTTCTGGCGGCACATTGTCATTGACCAAATACGGTTTGATCGAGTTGTATTGCTTGAAGAACTGCGTCATGTCGACGATCAGGTCGCGCACCACGGGCAGGCCTGGCAGCGGCTTGAGGACGATGGTGCCCTTCAACGTGAGCATATTGGTCAGGCAGGCGAGACCGTTTTTACCGTTGATGTTCATGGCGTCTGAGCCGCAAACACCTTCGCGGCAGGAGCGGCGAAAGGTGATGGTCGGATCTTGGGCCTTGAGTTTCATCAGGGCGTCTAGCAGCATGCGCTCGCTGCCATCGAGTTCCACCTCGATGGTCTGCATGTAGGGCTTGGCGTCCTGATCTGGGTCGTAGCGGTAAATCTGGAAAGTGCGTTTGGTCATGGAGTACTCGCAAAAAATGAATCAGTTGGGGACAGAGCTAAAGATTTGTCCCACCCGTTATTAGAAGCTACGAACGGTCAGGGGAATCGACTCCGCCGTCAGCGGTTTCATTTGCACCGGCTTGTACGACAGGCGATTGCCTTCGCTGTGCCAGAGCGTGTGCTTGTGCCATTCGCTGTCATTGCGGCCGTTCGGATTTTCCGGTGTGTCGCCGAAGTCATCGACCGAGTGCGCACCGCGACTTTCGTGGCGGGCTGCTGCGGAAACAATAGTAGCTTCAGCAGCTTCGATCAGGTTTTCAACTTCCAGCGCTTCGATGCGGGCGGTGTTGAAAATCTTCGACTTGTCTTTCAAGCCGATTTTCTTCACGCGTTCGCGCAGTGCGGCAATCTTGGCCACGCCTTCTTTCATGATGGCCACGGTGCGGAAGACACCGGCATGCTGCTGCATAGCGGCGCGGATGTCGTTGGCGACGTCCTGGGCGTATTCACCTTCGGTGGCGTTGTCGAGGCGGGCGATCCGCGCCAGCGTGGCATCGGCTGCATTGGTTGGCAGTGGTTTGTGCTCGGTGCTCTTATTGAATTCAACAATGTGATTGCCGGCGGCGCGGCCAAAAACCAGCAAGTCGAGCAAGGAGTTGGTACCCAAGCGGTTGGCACCGTGCACGCTGACGCAAGAGCATTCGCCCACGGCATAAAGACCGTTCACAACTTCACTCTTGTTGTCGGCATTCTGCGTGACCACTTGACCGTGGATGTTGGTCGGAATACCACCCATTTGGTAGTGAATAGTCGGCACCACAGGAATCGGTTCTTTGGTGATGTCGACGTTGGCAAAATTGTGGCCAATCTCGAACACCGATGGCAGACGCTTCATGATGGTATCGGCGCCGAGGTGGGTCATGTCAAGGTTGATGTAGTCCTTGTTAGGACCGCAGCCGCGACCTTCTTTGATCTCCTGGTCCATGCAGCGCGAGACGTAGTCACGCGGCGCCAGGTCTTTGTAGGCTGGCGCATAGCGCTCCATGAAGCGCTCGCCATTGCTGTTGCGCAAAATGGCGCCTTCGCCGCGGCAGCCTTCGGTCAGCAAGACGCCAGCGCCATGCACGCCGGTCGGGTGGAATTGCCAGAATTCCATGTCTTCAAGTGGGATGCCAGCGCGAGCCGCCATGCCCAAACCGTCGCCGGTGTTGATGAAGGCATTGGTTGAGGCTTCAAAAATACGGCCTGCACCGCCAGTGGCGAGCAGCGTGGTTTTGGCTTCAAAAATATGCACGTCACCGGTTTCCATCTCGATGGCGGTGACGCCAACCACGTCGCCGGCTTCGTCACGGATCAAGTCCATCGCCAGCCATTCAACGAAGAAGCTGGTTTTTTCTTTGACGTTTTGCTGGTACAGCGTGTGCAGCATGGCGTGGCCAGTGCGGTCGGCTGCGGCGCAGGCGCGCTGCACGGCTTTTTCGCCGTAGTTGGCGGTGTGGCCGCCAAATGGACGTTGGTAAATCGTACCGTCCGGGTTGCGGTCAAACGGCATGCCCATGTGCTCTAGGTCATAGACAACCTTGGGCGCTTCACGGCACATATATTCAATCGCGTCTTGGTCGCCGAGCCAGTCGGAGCCCTTGACGGTGTCGTAGAAGTGGTAGTGCCAGTTGTCTTCAGACATGTTGCCGAGCGAGGCGCCAATGCCACCTTGCGCTGCCACGGTGTGCGAGCGTGTCGGGAACACTTTAGACAGAACGGCGACGTTCAAGCCGGCTTTGGCCAGTTGCAGCGATGCACGCATGCCGGAACCTCCGGCACCGATGATAACGACGTCAAATTTGCGTTTTGGGAGTTTCGAAGTGAGTGTCATGATTTCTTAGAGTCTCCACAAGACTTGAATGGCCCAACCGGCACATGCCACGAGCCAGACGATGGTAAAAACTTGAAGCGACAAGCGCAGCGCCACGGGCTTGATGTAGTCCATGTAGATGTCGCGCATGCCGACCCAGACGTGCCACAGCAGGCACAAGATGACCACGAAGGTCAGCATTTTCATGGGTTGCGAAGCGAAGATGCCGGCCCACTTGTCGTAGCCGATAGGACCTTTGCTGAGCAGCACCTGGGCCAACACCACAAGGGTGAAGAGCGCCATGAGCGCGGCGGTCACGCGCTGGCTGAGCCAGTCGCGCAAACCGTAATGGGCACCGACAACGATGCGTTT
>CANCCE010000277.1 GCA_947374505.1 Comamonadaceae bacterium
GCGGTGGCGTGCGTGTGGATTCCAGCGTGGTCAGCGACAAGGCCTTGAAGCTGGCGGCTGGCACCTACGTGGTGCAAGTCGGCAAGCGCAAGTTTGCCAAAGTCACGCTCAACTAACACTGCAAACACAGAGTTAAGGGCCTGTCATGCACCTACGGCACAATGCGCCCATGAAACTGCCTTCTCTTCAATCTCTGACGCCCCAACGCCTGCTCTGGGCCTCGGTGGTGGTCGCTTTGATCACCATCACGCTCAAAACACTGGCGTGGTATTTGACCGATTCGGTGGGCTTGTTGGCCGATGCGATGGAGTCTTTCGTCAATCTCGCCAGCGCCATCTTTGGCTTGATCATGGTGACGGTTGCCATGCAGCCTGCAGACGAAGAGCATCCCTATGGGCATCACAAAGCGGAGTATTTTTCTTCTGGCTTTGAAGGCGTGCTGATCGTTGGCGCAGCGCTGGCCATCATCTGGGCTGCCGGCCACCGTCTGTTTGACCCGCAACCCTTGCAGCAAGTCGGCTGGGGCTTGGCTTTGTCGGTGATCAGCTCCGCCTTGAATGGCTTTCTCGCCTGGGTCATGTTTGCCTCTGCCAAGGAGCACCGCTCGATCGCCCTCGAAGCCGATGCCAAACATTTGGTCACCGACGTCTGGACCTCGGTCGGTGTGGTCGTTGGCATCGCTGGTGTTGCCTTGACCGGCTGGTTGTGGCTAGATGCGTTGGTTGCTATCGGTGTCGCCATCAACATCCTGTGGGAAGGCTATCAGCTGATCTGGCGCTCTTCACAAGGTTTGATGGACGAAGCGGTGGAGCCCGAAGTGTTGGCCGACATTCACAAGTCGCTGGCAGTCTTTGCGCACCCCACCATTCGCTTTGACCACTTGACAACTCGGCGTGCCGGGCAACGTCTTTTTGTTGACATGCACATGCACATGCCTGCCAGCTGGACGCTTGGCCGCGCCGCGGCGGTACGCACCAGCGTTGAACAGGCGCTGATGAGCGCCGTGCCCGGCTTACGCGCCAGCATTCAGCTGTTGCCGACCGATGTCGAAGGCCATTTTGACGATGAACGTGATTTGATTTAAGCGCTCAGTACGGGCCATCAATACGGGTTGTCAAAACCCATAGCCGCCAGCAACAAGATCTCCAACGCTTCCATCTCCAGCGCATCGCGCTCGTTGGTTTCGTGGTCATAGCCTTGGGCGTGCAAGGTGGCGTGCACCAGCAAGTGCGCGTAATGTGCCTGCAAAGTTTTGCCTTGCTCTGCCGCTTCGCGCGCCACCACCGGCCCGCACAACACCAAGTCAGCGGTCACCACCGGCGCTTGCGTGTAGTCGAAGGTCAGCACATTGGTGGCGTAATCTTTTTGGCGGTAGTCGCGGTTCAGTGTCTGTGCTTCTTCTTCACCCACCACGCGCACGGTCAGTTCGGCATCGCTTTGCAGTGCTTGCACGATCCAGCGTTTGACGGCGGCACGGGGCAGGGCGGCGCGGTGTTTCGCGAGGTCTGGGAAAGCGCCAAACTGCAGCGACAGATCAAGGTCGTTCGCTACTACGGGTTTTGATTTTTCTTTTTTCATTCAAGTCTTCAACGCCTTGCTGCGTGGTTTGCGAACCGCCGGCTTGCGCACCTCCAACACGTCAACCGACTCGGCGTCCGGGTTGCGCTGCTGGTCGTAGGCGTCGACGATGCGTGCCACCAGTGGGTGCCGCACCACGTCAGCGCTGGTCAGCCGTGTGATGGCGATGCCCTTGACGCGCTTCAACACGCGCTCCGCGTCAATCAAGCCGCTCAGTTGCGTGCGCGGCAAATCAATCTGGCTGATGTCGCCGGTCACCACGGCTTTGCTGCCGAAGCCAATGCGCGTTAAAAACATCTTCATTTGTTCGGGCGTGGTGTTCTGCGCCTCGTCCAAAATAATGAATGCATGGTTCAGTGTGCGGCCGCGCATGAAGCCCAGTGGCGCCACTTCAATTTGCTGGCGTTCAAAGGCTTTTTGCACGCGCTCAAAACCCATTAACTCGTACAGCGCGTCATACAACGGGCGCAAATACGGGTCAATTTTCTGGTTCATGTCGCCCGGCAAAAAGCCCAACCGCTCACCCGCTTCCACGGCCGGGCGAGTCAACACAATGCGCTGCACGGCGCTGCGCTCCAGCGCGTCCACCGCGCAGGCCACCGCCAAATAGGTCTTGCCCGTGCCCGCCGGGCCAATGCCAAATGTGATGTCGTGCGCCGCAATGTTGTCGAGGTACTGACCCTGGTTGTGCGTGCGGGCGCGCAGGTCGGCGCGGCGTGTTGTCAACACAGTGGCACCGTCTGGTGCTTTGGTCAGCGCGGTGTCGCCGGCCAGCATCAGTTGCACCTGTTCTTCCGGAATTGGGCTGCGTGCCATCTCATACAGTGCTTGCAGCACTTCGAGTGCCTGCGTGGCCTTGGCTTTGGGACCGTCGATTTTGAACTGCTCAAAGCGGTGCGCAATCGTCACGTCCAGCGCGGCCTCAATGGTTCGGATGTGGGCATCCAGTGGCCCGCAAAGATGGCCCATGCGGGTGTTGTTGGGCGGCGTGAAAGTGTGGCGAAGAATCAAAAGGGGTGTCCTTGGGCAGAAGGGTGATTTTACGGGCAGGGCGCACTGCTAAGATTTGGCCATGATAGGACGCATCACTGGCCAATTGGCCGAAAAAAATCCCCCTGAGTTGCTGGTCGACTGCCACGGTGTGGGCTATGAACTGTTGGTGCCCATGAGCACTTACTACAACCTGCCGGGGCTGGGCGAAAAGGTCAGCTTGCTGACGCATTTTGTGGTTCGTGAAGACGCGCAAATTTTGTACGGCTTTGCCACGGCCACTGAACGTGCTGCCTTCCGCCAACTCATCAAGATTTCGGGCGTTGGCCCACGCACTGCGCTCAGCGTGCTCAGCGGCATGAGCGTTGACGAGCTCTCGCGGGCCGTCAGCACCCAAGAGGCCGGCCGCATCATCAAAGTCCCCGGGATTGGCAAAAAAACCGCCGAACGCCTGTTGTTAGAGCTCAAGGGCAAACTCGGTGCCGACATGGGTTTACCGGCCAGTGTTGGCAGCGACAGCCAGTCCGATATTTGGCAAGCGCTGGTGGCGTTGGGCTACAGCGACCGCGACGCTGCACTGGCCCTCAAAGCCCTGCCGCAAGACGTCGGCGTCAGCGATGGCATCAAGTTGGCGCTCAAGGCCTTGACGAAGTAATACCTGTATGAATACTTTTGAATGTGTCGCATGAGCATCCAGACTGATGATTTTGACATCCCGCCCAACCAGCGCGTGATGTCTGCTGCGCCGGCTTCGCCCAAAGAGGAGGCCATTGAGCGCGCACTGCGGCCCAAGCTGTTTGACGACTACGTCGGCCAAGCCAAGGTGCGCGAGCAGCTAGAGATCTTCATTGG
>CANCCE010000278.1 GCA_947374505.1 Comamonadaceae bacterium
CGTCAGACCATGGCCAAGCAGGGGCTCATCATCGGCGGTGGTTCTGCGGCGCAATTCAAGTTATTCATTGACAGCGAATCGCGCAAGTGGGGCGCCATCATCACCAAGGCCGGTATCAAGCTGGACTGACGCGGGGTCAAGTCCGTCCGGCTTAGCGCCTGCCTTGCGCAGCAAAAACTCGATGCAGGTGCGTACGGCACGAGTCTGGTGCCGGTTGGGCATGTACAGCAGGTACAGGCGGGTGCCAAAAATACTCAGGCGGTAATCGTCCAGTGTGGTCAGCAGCGCGCCGGATTCAATCGCATCCATCACCACATAGTCTGGCACCAAGCCCACGCCAAGGCCTGCCAATATGCCTAGTCGCAAAAACGGAAAGTGCTCAGAAATCAGGGTCGGCGCCAGCGTCACCTCTTCGTGTTCGTCGCCCCGGTAGGCGCGCAACCGCAGTTGCTGGCCGACCACGCCGGAGGTGATCAGTGGTGTGTTGCGCAGCTGCTCCAAGGTGGAGGGAAGACCGTGTTGCTGGGCAAATTCGCGTGAGGCGCAGGCGAGGTAGCGTACGTTGCCCAGTTCACGCGCCACCAGATTGGGGGGCGGCTCAGGCATCACGCGGATAGAAATATCGACTTCATCGCGCAGGTTGTCGGCCCGATTTTCAAACAACACATCCAGCACGATGCCGGGGTATTGACGCTTGAACTCGATCAGCCAGTCGGACATCACCATCTGCCCGTAGCCGCTGGGCACGCTCAAACCGACGCGGCCCTGCAGACCCTGACCCAACGTGGTGATGGTTTCGCGGGCGGCCAGCATCTCGTTCTGAATACTGCGGCCATGGGCATACAGACGCAGACCGACCTCGGTCGGCTCGACCCGGCGCGTGGTGCGCCGCACCAGTTGCACGCCGACCGACTTTTCGAGTTGTTTGAGGTGGTAACTGACGTTGGCGCGGGTCATTTTGAGATTGCGCGCGGCCTGGCTCAGATTGCCGGCGTCAATGATGTCGACCAACAAGGTCAAGGAGGCAAGGTCCATCTTCAAGGTCCCTCTTTTGTGTCAAAAGATATTTGACAGTCTGTCAATTGTTTATGCCATTGTCAAGATAGTTTAGCGCTGTAACAATGCAGCCCATACCTTCCCCAAGAAACTGGAACCTTGCCATGGACCTCAGCTATACCCCCGAAGAAACCGCCTTTCGTGCCGAAGTGCAACGCTTTCTGGCCGACCAAGTGCCAGCCCCGCTGACCGCTCTGGTGCGTGCTGGACAGCCGCTGGCCAAGGCTGATCTGGAAGGCTGGCACGCCTTGCTCAACGTGCGGGGCTGGCTCGCCAGCCACTGGCCGGTGGAACACGGCGGCCCGGGCTGGAGCGTGGTGCAGAAGTTCATTTTTGAGCACGAATGCGCGCTGGCCTACGCGCCCCGCACGCTGCCCTTTGGCGTCAACATGCTGGGTCCGGTGCTCATCAAATACGGCAATGAGGCGCAAAAAAAATACTGGCTGCCGCGCATCTTGAGCGGTGCCGATTGGTGGTGTCAGGGTTACTCAGAGCCGGGTGCCGGCTCTGACTTGGCCTCGGTCAAGACCAGCGCCGTGCGCGACGGCGAGCACTATGTGGTGAACGGTCAAAAGACCTGGACCACGCTGGGTCAGCACGCCAACATGATCTTTTGCCTGGTGCGCACCAACCGCGAAGCCAAGCAGCAGGCCGGCATCAGCTTTCTGCTGATTGACATGAACAGCCCCGGGGTGGAGGTCCGCCCGATCATCACGCTGGACGGCGAACACGAGGTCAACGAGGTCTTCTTCACCAATGTGAAGGTGCCGCTGGCCAACCTGGTGGGCGAGGAGGACAAAGGCTGGACTTGCGCCAAGTACCTGCTGACCTACGAGCGCACCAACATTGCCGGCGTCGGCTTCTCGGATGCAGCGCTGGAACGCCTCAAGGTGATGGCCGCCAACACGCATAAAAACGGTCAACCGCTGGCAAAGGACCCGATGTTTGCAGTCCGTCTGGCCCGGGTCGAGATTGACCTGGAGAACATGAAAACCACCAACCTGCGTGTCATCGCCGCCGTGGCCGGAGGCGGTGCGCCTGGGGCCGAGAGTTCCATGCTGAAAATCCGCGGCACCGAGATTCGGCAGGAACTGACATCCCTGACACGTCGCGCCATGGGGCCCTACGCGCTGCCCTTCATCCGGGCGACAAAGCTGGAAGCTGAAGCCACCGGCAGCGTGGGCCCGCAAGAGGCCCGCTTTGCGGCGGCCCAGTACTTCAACAACCGCAAGCTGTCGATTTTTGGCGGCTCCAACGAAATTCAGAAAAACATCATCGCCAAGATGATCCTGGGCCTGTGAGGCACCGCACTGACGAGACACACAGACCATGAACTTCACCCACACCGAAGACCGCCGCATGCTGGCGGATTCTCTCGACCGCTATCTGGCCGAGCAATACAACCTGGACACGCGTCACCAGATCAGCGCCTCCAGCCAGGGCTACAGCCCAGCGCAATGGCGCAAGTTTGCCGAGTTGGGCATCATCGGCGCCTTGTTCACTGAAGCGCAGGGCGGCTTTGGTGGCGATGGTTTTGACATTGCGGTGGTCTTTGAATCGCTAGGCCGGGGCCTGGTGCTGGAACCTTTTCTGGCCAGTGCCGTGCTGGCCGGCAGCGCTCTGGCCCATGCCGGTGATGCCCGACAGCAAGCGCTGCTGGCCAGCTTGATGGACGGCAGCCACATCGCCACGCTGGCCCATGAAGAGGCCGACGGGCATTACGCGCTGAACCGCGTCAGCACCCGTGCAACTCGGGATGGTGACAGTTATGTGATTGACGGCACCAAAGTGGTGGTGGCATTGGGCGATCAGGCTCAGAGCTTGATCGTGTCGGCCCGCAGCAGCGGCGACGTGGCCGACGAAGACGGCATCTCGCTGTTTGTGGTGCCCGCCGACACCCCGGGCTTGAGCCTGCGCGCCTACCCGAACATTGACGGCAGCCGCGCCGCTGACATCACCTTCACGCAAGTGCGCGTACCGGTCTCGGCCCTGCTCGGCAAAGAGGGCCAGGGACTGGCCACGCTGGAGTACGCCGTGGGTCGTGGCATTCTGGCGCTGTGCGCCGAGTCGCTGGGCGCGATGGAGGTGACCAAAAAACAAACCATTGAGTATCTGCAAACGCGCCAACAGTTTGGCAAAGCCATCGGCAGCTTTCAGGCCTTGCAGCACCGCATGGCCGATGTGCTGCTGGAGATCGAGCAGGCCCGGTCGGCGGTCATCAATGCTGCTGCGGCACTGGACGCAGACCGCTTCACGCGCGAGCGCGCCCTGTCGGCGGCCAAATACAGCATCGGGCGCATCGGCACACTGGTCGC
>CANCCE010000279.1 GCA_947374505.1 Comamonadaceae bacterium
AGCGCGGCAGTCCATCACCCGACCCGAATCTACCTTCCCTACAACAAGCCCGCATACAAATCAGCCCAGGCCGGGTTCATACCCTCAATCAAGCTGACTTTCTTAGCTCTCGAACCCGCCTTGAGTTGCTTCTCACGAGTGATCGCGTCCAGCATCGTGAAGTGCAATTCAAAATAAACAAGTATGTGTACGTCATACCGCTGCGTGAATCCCGGCGCCAAGTTGTGCTTGTGCTGCCAGACGCGTTGAATCAGGTTAGACGTCACGCCCACATACAGCGTGCCGCGGGCTTGGCTGGCCAAAATATAAATGGCGGGTTGCATTCGCCGACTGTAAGACATGGACTGCCGCGCTTCGCTCGCAGTGACGGAAGGGATGGACTGCCGCGCTTCGCTCGCAGTGACGGGAGTTTATGGCTCGCGGTGACAAAACTCTGTCATGGCGAGCGCAGCGCGGCCATCCATCTTGGAGGTACGCGGTGATGGACTGCCGCGCTTCGCTCGCAGTGACGGGAGGGATGGACTGCCGCGCTGCGCTCGCAGTGACGGAGTTTATGGCTCGCAGTGACGGAGTTTATAAACGCAACAAAAAAAGACAGCCTAAGCTGTCTTTTTTTGTTGCGACACTGCCCGGCCCACGCCGGTGCAAATAAGCAAGTCCCGCTTTACAGCGAGTAGTACATGTCGAACTCGATCGGGTGCGTGGCTTGACGCAGACGCGTGACCTCGCCCATTTTGAGTTCGATGTAAGCGTCGAGCATGCTGTCGGTGAAGACACCGCCTTTGGTCAAGAAGCTGCGGTCTGCGTCGAGGCAGTCGAGCGCTTGGTCCAGGCTGTGGCAAACGGTTGGCACCAATGCGTCTTCTTCAGGCGGCAGATGGTACAGATCCTTGGTGGCGGCTTCGCCCGGATGGATCTTGTTTTCGACGCCGTCCAGACCGGCCATCATCAGGGCCGAGAAACCGAGGTACGGGTTCATCAGTGGATCAGGGAAACGTGCCTCAATGCGGCGACCTTTGGGGTTCGCCACGTGCGGAATACGGATCGAAGCCGAGCGGTTCTTGGCCGAGTAAGCCAGCTTGACCGGTGCCTCATAACCTGGGACCAAACGCTTGTAGCTGTTGGTGCCTGGGTTGGTGATCGCGTTCAGGGCACGAGCGTGCTTGATGATGCCGCCGATGTAATACAGGGCGAAATCAGACAAGCCTGCGTAGCCGTCACCGGCGAACAGGTTCTTGCCGTCTTTCCAGATCGACTGGTGCACGTGCATGCCGGAACCGTTGTCACCAACGACAGGCTTAGGCATGAAGGTGGCGGTTTTGCCGTAGGCATTGGCGACGTTGTGAACCACGTACTTCAGAACCTGTGTCCAGTCAGCGCGCTCAACCAGCGTGCTGAACTTGGTGCCCAATTCGTTCTGGCCTGGACCAGCGACTTCGTGGTGATGGACTTCGACGGGGATGCCCAGCGATTCGAGAATCAGTGACATTTCCGAGCGCATGTCGTGCATGCTGTCGACCGGTGGCACGGGGAAGTAACCACCCTTGACGGTGGGGCGGTGGCCGCGGTTGCCGCCATCGAGCTTCTTGCCGGAATTCCACGGTGCTTCGTATTCGTCGATCTTGAAGAAGGTGCCCGACATGTCGGTGTTCCAACGAACGTCGTCGAAGACGAAGAATTCTGGTTCTGGACCGAAGTAAGCCGTGTCGCCCAAGCCGGAGGCTTTGAGGTAAGCCTCAGCGCGGTGCGCGATGGAGCGTGGATCACGGTCGTAGGCCTTGCCGTCGGCAGGCTCGACGACGTCGCAGCTCATGAACAGCGTGGTTTCTTCGTAGAACGGGTCGATGTTGGCCGTGTTGGCATCAGGCATCAGTTGCATGTCGGAGGCTTCAATGCCTTTCCAACCGGCGATGGATGAGCCGTCAAAAGCGTGGCCTGAAGTGAACTTGTCTTCGTCAAAGTGAGACACAGGCACGGTGACGTGCTGCTCTTTACCACGGGTGTCAGTGAAGCGGAAGTCAACAAACTTGACTTCGTTTTCCTTGACCATTTTCATGACGTCTGCGACGGTCTTTGCCATCAGAATCTCCTGTTGCGGGATGGTGGTTAAAAAATCTGCTCAGTGCCATGGAATGCACTTTTTATGCCAATGGGAGGTTTGGTGTGTTCTACCCAACCGTCCATTGTGCCGTCAACCGCGGGGGTTTTGGCCACAAACTGAACAAGAATCACAAAAAGTCAGGACCTCAAGCCACTCAGAGTCAACACAAGGCGCGATTTATTGCACCAAATTAGGTAATTTTGTCGCACTATTTAGGTGCAAAAATCAACGCACCAATTCAGGGCCCAGCTTGACATTAAAAACATGCAAGCCCGCCAGCAGCGCCGGATAAGCAGCATTCACCTCGGCCGGTGCGCCTTTGACGCCCAATTCAATGTGACGGCCATATTGCGGATGGTCAACGCTGGGCAGGCTGAAGACCTTAACGCCCGGATGCCGCGCCTCTAACTCAATCATCAGCGGTGTCAGCGTGGCTTCCATGGAACCCATGACAATCACCGATTTTTCGCTGTAGGCCTGCAGTTGGTGCAAATGGCCGTAGTGGGTGTCGAGTACCCACTCGATCATGGGCCAGGCCATCACAGGGAAGCCCGGCACGAAGTAAACGCCACCGGCTTGGGCACTCGCGGCTTGAGACGACCCGGCGGAACAAAAGAAACCCGGAATTTTGTTGTACGGGTTCGGGATGATGCTGGCGCCCAGCGGGAACGTGCCCATGTTGAGGCGGTGGATGTTGTCTTCACGGTCAGGCTCGTAGGGCAAGCCCTGCTCCCGCGCGACGTCGTGCATGCGGTCCCGGATCAAGGCCTTGGCCTCAGGGTGAAGCGCCAACTCGACGCCCAGCGCCCGCGCGGCGCACTGGCGCGTGTAGTCGTCAGGTGTGGCACCAATGCCGCCGCAGGAAAAGACCACGTCGCCGTGGTCACGGGCAGCCGCAAAGGCCCGCGCCAGCGTGGCGGTGATGCGCTCCGGGTCGTCGCCCACGTAGTCCGCATAACTCAGTTGCAGGCCGCGAGCGCCTAACAGTTCGATGGTTTTGGGCAAGTGCTTGTCGGCACGTTTGCCGGAGAGAATTTCGTCACCAATGATGATGACGCCGAATTTTTGAGTCATGGTGTGAGAGCGCTATGGACGCTCAGGTTGAAGGCCGATTGAAAATTTCTGCTGCTGATGTGGTGGCATTTTGCGCTCTCAGTTGCTGCAAGGCCGACAAGGCGTAATGCGTGAACCAGAGCGACGAAAAAGCAAACACCAGGGTGTAGATCCAGATGGCGATGGGCACCAGAATCGG
>CANCCE010000280.1 GCA_947374505.1 Comamonadaceae bacterium
CCTTGATCAGCAAAACGCTTGTCTAGTTTTCCTGCTGCGCCAACTTTCTTCAAGGCGTCTGAAAGGCGGGCCACCACTTCCTTTGGCGTGTTGGCGGGTAAAAAAATGGCTTGCCATGAGTCCACCGCGAAGTCCGGCAAATCAGCTGCTTCGGCAACCGAAGGTGTGTCAGGTGTGGCCGCAGTACGGTTTTTACCCGTTGTCGCAAGCAGAATCATGCGCTTCCCGCGTATGTGTTCGCTCAGTCCGAGCAGGCCCGTGAACATCATATCGACCCGGCCGCCAATGAGATCTTGTATTGCCGGAGCCGCACCTTTGTATGGAACGTGAACAATGTCGATGCCGGTTGCATCCGCAAAAGCGACGCCGGCCAAGTGCTGCCCGTTGCCATAGCCTGACGATGCAAAGTTCAGCTTACGGGGATTCGCCTTGGCATATGCGATCAACTCCTTCGTCGAGTGGATATTCAGGGTTGGCCGCACAACCAGCGATAGAGATTGAACGGTCACCATGCCGACAGGTGTGAAGTCTTTGACCACGTCGTACGGCGCGGGCTTCTTCAGCAGCGAATTGATCACCATGCCGTTCGTGCCGAAAAACAGCGTGTAGCCATCCGCCGGCGCGCGCATGACATATTGTGTGGCGAGCAGCGTGCCTGCACCTGGCCGGTTATCCACAATGACCGTCTGACCCAGCTCTTTCCCCAGTTCAAGCGCAAGCACGCGACCGACAATGTCAGTGCCTCCGCCCGGTGCGTAGCCGATCACCAGACTGATCGGACGGTTCGGATAATTCTGAGCCTGCACGTCCGATGTCACAGCGAGCAGGCTTGTTGCGGCCAGTGCCATACAGAGCGATGCAATAAATTTGGGTTGTGCGAAGACCCCCCAGCGTTTCTGAACCGAAGATGGGTGTTGAGCCGCAACTATAGAAATCACTGGTTTTCTCCTTTTGATGTTGCGCTTTTTTTGCGCGAGCTCATCATGACGCGAATCGCCGCAACGAACGTTTATCGGTAAAGACCCAAGCTCCTGCGGCGTCACGTTCGAGCCGATCCTCGTTCACGGATATCGAAAGAGGGAGACCCAGGGGGGCGACTTCAAGCACTTGCTCAGCGGCATCGAACCGGTAAACCAAAGTCATGTAGCGTGCACGGGCCGTCGTGGCGTCCGTCAGATCAATGACTAAGTTCTGGACTAAATGGGCCGTCATCCTGCCCGCAGGACGGTCAGCAAGCGCCAGGCGGACGGCCTGCGGTCCGACAAGCTTCTGGCCTTGTCTGAGCCAGACGCCATGAACGGCCATGCTGGCCGCGACGCTGTCTAGTTCGCCTGCGTCCAGCTCGGCATAAAAGCGATAAACCGCTTGTTGGCAGCCTATAACGGCGCCAAGATCATCGTCGGACTTCATCTCCCACCCACCGAAAACTGCAGTAAAAGCATTGGTGATCTCCTGTTAGTTAGATCGGCAAGCCGTCATGCTCGCCGGGGCGAGCAAATCAGCATGAATGTCCTCGATACGGGTGACGCCGCACAGCTTCATGGCTCGTACCAGTTCATCCGAAAGGATTTGGAGCGCCCGCAAGGCGCCAGCCTCACCAGCGGCCACAGCGCCAAATAAAGTCGCACGCCCAAGCAAGACGGCCTGCGCCCCCAGCGCCCGTGCTTTGATCATGTCGACACCACGGCGAACTCCGCCATCCACGAAAACTGGCACCCTTCCCGCGACTGCCGCGACGACTCCTGGCAAAGCATCCAGCGTGGCCGACGCGCCATCCAGCTGCCTGCCGCCATGGTTTGACACCACGATCGCATCTACCCCCAAGGCCACCAGCCGAGCCGCGTCGTCAGGGCGAAGCACGCCTTTGACGATCAGCTTGCGCGGCCATATTTCGCGGATCTCCTTCAACCGATCCCAGTCAAAGGCAGAATCGTAGTTGCGGCCGACAGCTGCGGCCACCGCAGCCACCGACGAAACGTCGCGTTGAAGTCCGATGAGGTTCTCGTTGACTGGCATGCCACGGCGTAGGATATCCAGCGCCCAGCCCGGATGACTGATAACGTCTCTGAAACTTTTGGCAGTCAGACGGAAAGGCGTGCGAAAGCCATTGCGCAAGTCTCTTTCGCGATTGCCCCCAACGGCGAGATCGACAGTGATGATCAGCGCCTCATAGTCAGCGGCCTTGGCTCGCTCGATCAGCTTGAGCAGGAACAGTCGATCTTTCAATACATAAGCCTGAAACCACAACCGACCGGGTGCCTCGTTTGCCACCCGCTCAATGGATGCAGACGCGGTTGTCGACAACGCATACGGTATGCCAAACGCCGCAGCAGCCTTGGCGATGGCGACATCACCGCCTCGCCGGCCATATCCGATCCCGCCCGTTGGCGCAACGGCCATGGGAAACCGAGATGGGGCACCCAGAAGCGAACATTCCGTCGCAACGGAGCTGACATTGACGAGCACTTTAGGCAACAGCTTGATGCGTTCGAAAGCGTGGCTGTTCTCGCGCAGCGTTTGCTCAGTCTCGGCGCCACCGTCATAAAAATCAAAGACCAGCTTAGGCAAACGCTTCCGGGCGGCCTGCCGCAGATCTTCAATGGAGTGTGCCTTCTCCGCGATTCTTGCCAATCCTGATTGCATGACGCTATTCGTGCGTGCGGACATCAGAGATGCGCTGCACGATGAAGGAAGGATCGAATATCCGATCGGCCATGACTTGACAGCGTTTGATCAAACGATGCTCATGCGGCTCGTAATCAGGCCAAGCATTGTGCAGGGTGCCAATATGGTCCCACATCAAGACGTCGCCTTCGGTCCATTCGTGTGTGTACTGATACCGTTCTTGCAGCTGATGCGTGAACAGCATGTCCAGCAGTTCATCGCTTTCAGCCTGACTGGCCTCATTGATGCGGGTGGCATATCCAGGGTTGCAGTACAACACCTTGCGACCTGTGATGGGATGCGTCAAAAAGACTGGATGAATGGACGGTGGGCGCTTGGCTTGTTGCTCTGGTGTCAACGCAGGGCGCTTGCTGCCAGGTTGTGTGCGCATTTTTTCCCAGAATTTATTGAAGTCATGGGTGGCCGTTAAATCTTTCAATTTCTGCTTGATGTCAGCGGACAGCCCGTCGTGAGCAGCGTGCATATTGGCAAAACTCGTCGAACCCAGTGCTTTCCCGTTTCTGCGAGGCACCTCGATGGCGAACAGCACGTTTGCGAAGCCCACCGTCTTGTTGTAGGACATGTCGGTATGCCAGTCCTGACCCGCATCAGCAATACCGATGGACCGCCCGTCGCGGACGATGTTGGACAAGATGCTGACCTCAGGGAAGTCGGGCTCATGGTA
>CANCCE010000281.1 GCA_947374505.1 Comamonadaceae bacterium
TATGTTTTGTCATTGACGCCGTAAACAAACATCGGTGTGTCGTCTTTGCTGGGAGCCGACAAGATGACTTTTTTGGCGCCTGCTGCCAAGTGCTTTTCAGCGGTGGCTTTGTCCAGAAAAAGGCCGGTTGATTCGAGCACGATGTCGGCACCAATCTCGTTCCATTTCAGGACAGACGGGTCGCGCTCTTGCGTCAGACGAATCTTGTTGCCATTGACGATCAGCGTGTTGCCTTCGACCGAGATCTCGCCTTTGAAGCGGCCATGCACCGAGTCGTACTGCAGCATGTAAGCGAGGTACTCGGGTTCGAGCAAGTCGTTGATGCCGACGATCTGGATGTCGCTGAAGTTTTGCACAGCGGCGCGCAACACATTGCGGCCGATGCGGCCAAAGCCATTGATGCCAATTTTGATAGTCATATCCTGGAGCTCCTAGAGTTAAAGATTTTTCAAATTCTGCGCACGCGCCGCCCGCTGGCTTATTTTTTGAACAGCACCTTGCGCACGGTGTTAGCGACGTTTTCGGGGGTGAAGCCGAAGTGTTTGAACAGCACCGGGGCTGGTGCTGACTCGCCGTAAGTGTCGATGCCGACGACGGCTGCGCAGCCGTATTTCCACCAGCCGTCGGTCACGCCCATCTCGACCGCGATGCGCGGAATGCCTTCAGGCAACACGTCTGATTTGTAGGCAGCTTTTTGCTTGTCAAAGGTCGTGGTGCTGGGCATCGAGACCACGCGCACGGCGATCTTGAATTCTTTGGCCAGCAGCTCTTGCGCCTTCAGGGCCAGCTGCACTTCAGAGCCGGTGGCGATGATGATGGCTTGGGCTTTTTTCTTCAGGCCGACTTCTTCGGGTTCAGCCAGCACGTAAGCGCCTTTGCTGATTTGGCCGAGATCGTCCTTCGGTGCGTAAGGCAGGTTCTGGCGGCTCAACAGCAAGGCGGTTGGCTTGTTTTTGTTTTGCAACGCCACGGCCCAAGCCACGGCGGTTTCAGCCGTGTCACCCGGACGCCAGACGTCGAGGTTGGGGATCAAACGCAAGCTGGCAGCGTGCTCGATCGACTGGTGCGTCGGTCCGTCTTCACCCAAGCCAATCGAGTCATGCGTGAAGACATGCACCACGCGCAGCTTCATCAGCGCGGCCATGCGAATCGCGTTGCGGCTGTAGTCGCTGAAGGTCAGAAAAGTGCCGCCGTAAGGGATGTAGCCGCCGTGCAGCGCGATGCCGTTCATGATGGCGGCCATGCCGAATTCGCGCACGCCGTAGTTGATGTGGCGGCCGCCAATTTTCTGGCCATCAGCGGTTTCGGTCAGCACCACGGCACCCTTGGCGTCAAAGCGCAAATTCGGCGTGCTCTTGGTGTTGGTGAGGTTGGAACCGGTCAGGTCGGCAGAACCGCCTAGCAACTCCGGCAAGCCTGCGGTGAAGGCTTCGAGCGCCAACTGCGAGGCTTTGCGGGACGCCACGGTTTCGGCTTGGGTGTGCGCGCCAACGACGGTGTCCACCGCCAGTTGCGAGAACGATTTTGGCAACTCGCCTTTCATGCGACGGGTGAGTTCGTCGGCCAAGGCCGGGAAGGCCGCTTGGTAGGCTGCAAACTTGACGTCCCATACGCTTTCAAGTGCCTGGCCTGCAGCCTTGGCATCCCAGGCGGCATAGACTTCCGGTGGCATTTCGAACGGGACGTACGGCCAGTTGAGGGCTTCGCGCGTGAGCTTGATTTCTTCAGCACCGAGCGGCTCGCCGTGGGCTTTGGCGGTGTTGGCGCGGTTCGGTGAGCCTTTGCCGATGTGCGTTTTGCAGATGATCAAGGTCGGCTTATCGCTGCTGTCTTTCGCCTTGGCAATCGCCTTGGCAACGACGTCGGCATCGTGGCCGTCAACCGGGCCGATGACGTTCCAGCCGTAAGCGCCAAAACGCTGGGCGGTGTTGTCGATGAACCAAGGCGCGACTTGGCCGTCAATCGAGATGCCGTTGTCGTCATACAGCGCGATCAGTTTGCTCAGCTTCCAAGCGCCGGCGAGGGCAGCAGCTTCGTGGCTGATGCCTTCCATGAGGCAGCCATCGCCCATGAAAACGTAGGTGTGGTGGTTGACGACGTCGTGGCCGGGGCGGTTGAATTCCTGGGCCAGCAGCTTTTCGGCCAGCGCCATGCCGACGGCGTTGGTGAGGCCCTGGCCGAGTGGGCCGGTGGTGGTTTCAATGCCAGGGGTGTAGCCGACTTCCGGGTGACCCGGTGTCTTGCTGTGCAGCTGACGGAAGTTTTTCAACTCTTTCATCGGCAGCGCATAACCCGTCAGGTGCAGCAGCGCGTAAATCAGCATCGAGCCGTGGCCGTTGGACAGCACGAAACGGTCGCGGTCGAACCAATGCGGGTTTTGTGGGCTGTGCTTCAGATGCCGGGCCCACAGCGCCACCGCCATGTCGGCCATGCCCATCGGGGCGCCGGGGTGGCCGGAGTTGGCTTGTTGCACGGCGTCCATGGCCAGAGCACGGATGGCGTTGGCCATGAGGGGGGAGGAAGTGTCAGCCATTTGCGTGAGAGTCCAGAGTGAAGTTCGCGGGAATGAAAGGTGAAAATACAGGGCAGCGGCATGGGTCCTTGGAGAGACTTTTAACCAAGTCTTTGCGCTGCAAAACCACTCATTTTACAGGGGTCGCGTTGGCACCTCATCAGGCCGGCCGGGCCATGCGCCAACCGCGCCATGAATCGTCAGCGCGATAATTCGCCACCATGAGTAATGCCCCCATCCAACACGCCCTGATACTTTGCGCCGGCCGCGGCGAACGACTGCGCCCGCTGACCGACGCCTGCCCCAAGCCTCTGCTGCAGGTGCAAGGCAAGCCCTTGATCGTCTGGGATCTTGAAAAACTGGCGCGCGCCGGCGTCAAGCATGTTGTCATCAACACCGCTTGGTTAGAAGAACAATTCCCGGCGCTTCTCGGCGACGGCAGCACCTGGGGTTTGTCGATTCGCTATTCGCACGAAGGCGCGCAATTTGGCGGCGCACTGGAAACGGCCGGTGGCATGGCCACCGCCTTGCCGCTGCTGAACTTGCCAGAGAACTCACCGTTTTGGGTCTTGGCCGGCGACGTCTACATGCCGGACTTTGCATTTCCGGCTGCCGATGGTGCGCGCTTTGCAGCGTCCAAAGCGCTGGCGCATATTTATTTGGTACCGAATCCGACACACAACTTGAGCGGCGACTTCGGCTTGTCGCCCGGTGGCATGGCGTTGAACAAAGCACCGGAGCAGTTCACCTACAGCACGGTCGG
>CANCCE010000282.1 GCA_947374505.1 Comamonadaceae bacterium
TGCGTCAGCGTTGGCTACATCGGTAGCAGCGCAGACTTAAACCACCAAAGCCAGCGCCGCGTAATCCCCGACCTTGTTTTGCAGGCCCGCCGGCAGCAGTTTGAAGCCAGCCGTCAGCGCAGGAATGCGACCTTGAATATGCGCGTCCAGGCGAGGCAGCAAAAAATCGCGGTGATGCCAAAACACACCGCCGCCTAAGCTGATCGCCTGCAAATCCAGCGTCACCACCAAGTTGTACAGCGTTCGGCCCATGATGCGGCAGAGCTCATCAACCAAGGCCAGCGCGTCAGCATGGCCGTCTTTGGCAGCGCTAAACAGCGCAGCGGCATCCGCAAAACCTTGCTCGGCAAAGCGCCGGGGAATGGCGTTTCCCGCGATCAAGCCCTCCACATCACCAAGGTTGCCGCAGCCGCACAAGGCGTCGTCGTTGTCGCTGACAAACATGTGGCCAGCGTGGCCAGCGTTGGCATTTTTGCCTTTCAAAACCCGGCCATCAACGCACAGACCGACACCGATGCCGGTACTCCAAGTGACGTACGCGCAGTGGTCAAACCCTTGCAGCGCACCCCAGCGCCGTTCGGCTTGCAAGGCGCCAATGCCGTCATTGCACACCCGCACGTCCGGGAACATGTGGAGCACCGGCGCTTCCAGCACGGCACTGGTCCAGCGGTTTGGCAGGCCTCGCCCGGCACCGGCCAAACCGCCGCAAATATTCGGCGCGGCCAACTCAACCAGCCCTTGGTTCAACACAAATGGGCCGCAAGACGCGATGCCTACGGCTGCAATCCGCTCGGACGAAATACCCGCGGCCGCACAACTCAGACCGATCATGCGCACGACCTGCTGACCCAGCGCGTCAGACGCGCCTTCTTTGACGGTCGGCTCGGTCAACCAACCCAGCACGCCGCGCTCGTCCACCACGCTCACCGTCACCTTGGTGCCACCGACATCGACGCAGGCCACGGGCGCTGCACCGATGGCCAAACGGACGTCAGGCAGCGCAGTCGAGGGAAGATGCAGCGGGGTGTTCATGTTTATAGATTGAGCGTTAAAGAGTGTGCGAGCGGTCGCCCTGCGCAAAGCCGAGCGCCTGCCAGTCGTTGTAAGGTTGCTGCGGGGTATTGGCAGCAAAGCCGATGACCTTGAAGAGCTCGCCCATCTCATGCTCGTTGATGAGTTTTTGCAGCATCACGCGCTGCTCCAGCGGTGCGTCTTGCATGCCGTCGAGCAGCCCGCAGTTGAGCAAAAACCGGCCTTGGCTGGTGTAGCCCAACACCTGCAGCCCGGCATCTTGACCGGCCAGCGCGATGCCGGTGAAGTTAACGTGTGCGGTGATGTCTTTCAGGCCCACGTGCAGCAGCGGATTCGCGTCAGCCACATGGCCTTGGTGGCACATCAGCGTGCCCATGTTGCGCTGCGGGTGGAAATACTCGTGCTCCGGAAACCCGTAGTCGAGCAGAAAAATAGCACCCGCCGCCAGCCGGTCGGCCAGCGTGCGCACAAAGCCTTCGGCCTGCGCATGGGTTTCGGTCAGGTAATCCTGCGGGCCGTCGATGTCCAAGGGCGGCCGCAGCGCAGTCGGCCTGTCGGCAAACACCAACTCACCGGCGTGCAGCGCCACGCCGCGTTCATGCCAGACGCCTTGCATGCGCGCCAGCAGCTTGACCGGCATGGCGTCCAACACTTCGTTGCCAACCACCACGCCAGTCATTTGCGCGGGCAGTTCTTGCACCCAGCGCACGCGATCGCCATAGGCGGCCAACCGCGTTTGTTGCCGTTCGCGCAGGCTGCCGGAGAGGTCAACGATGGTGTAGCGGGTGAGCGCTGTGCCAGCTGCGTCCAGCGACTCTATCAGCTGCGCAGCCAGTGCACCCGAACCGGCGCCAAACTCCCAGACCTCGGCGGTGTGGGTGGCTTGCAGCGCTTCAGCCACTTGACGTGCCAAAGCCCGGCCAAAATGCGGCGACAACTCAGGCGCTGTGACAAAGTCGCTGCCCGACTGCGGCATGTGGCCAAACTTTCGCGAGCCACTGGCGTAATAGCCGTGACCGGGCGCGTACAAGGCCAGCGCCATGAAGGCGTCAAAGCCCAGCCAGCCGCCGGCCTCTTCAATCGCGCGCTGCAAGATAGGCTGGAGTGGGGATGCTGAGGCGCTGTCAGGCGGCAAAGCCGCGTCGGTCGGTAAAATGCGTGGTTTCGTCATGGTCGCTAGGCTCTCTAGGGACTTTCATTGTCAGTCATCTTTTCAGCCATCTTGCACGCCGCCTTCCATCCTTCCAACACTCCATGAACGCAACAGTTTCTTCTCGTGTTGTCCTTGTGACCGGCGCCGCCCTGCGCTTAGGCCGCGAAATCGCGCTGGCCCTGGCGGGCACTGGCTGGCGCGTGGCTGTGCACTACCGGGGCTCGGCCACCGCCGCTGAGCAAACCGCCGCCGACTGTGCCGCTTTGCTGGCGGCCGATAGCTCTCCAGTGAAAAGCGCCACCTTCGCGTGCGACCTGAACGACGAAGACGCCGTGCGCCGTTTGCTACCGCAAGTCGCCGCGCAATTTGGCCGGGTCGATGCGGTGGTCAACAACGCCTCCGCCTTTGAATTTGACGATGCCGCCAGCTTCAGTTACGCGGCGATGGACAAGCATTTACGCAGCAACACCGGCGCGCCCATTTTGCTGGCGCAGGCGCTGCACAAGCATTTGCTGGCGCGCCAAGTGAACCCAGCCGACAACACAGCACACCAGCCGGGTTGCGTGGTCAACTTACTTGACCAAAAGCTGTGGAACCCGAACCCCGACTTTTTAAGCTACACCCTGTCCAAGGCCGCGCTGGAAGCTGCCAACACCTTGCTGGCGCAAGCGCTGTCGCCCGTGCTGCGGGTGGTTGGCGTGGCGCCGGGTTTGACGCTGACCAGCCACCTGCTCAGCGCGGAGGAGTTTGCGGCACTGCACCGCTTGTCGCCGCTGGGCCGTTCTTCGACGCCCGCTGACGTGGTGGCGACCGTTCGCTTCGCACTGGAGAATCAATCCATCACCGGCACCACCTTGCTGGTTGACGGTGGGCAACACCTGATGAAATTCAGCCGCGACTTTTCGCTCATGACATCGACACCACCGAAAACCCAAGATTGAACCGCATGCTCAACACCCGAGGCACCCAAATTCTGACGCTCACCGGCTTGCGTTTCAACGCCAGCCTGGGCATCTTGGAGTCAGAAAAAAACGCCCCCCAGCCGATCCAAGTCGACGCCGAGCTCAACCTCGGCACGCAGCC
>CANCCE010000283.1 GCA_947374505.1 Comamonadaceae bacterium
GTCGATCGATTCAAGGTCTCCATCCAAGAAGGCTCAGTCTTTAAAGCCGACCGACAAATGCTCATCGTGATCTTGGAAAACCTCATGAGCAACGCGCACAAATACGCCGCAATTGACGAGTCAATCACCGTGACCGTCACCACCGAAGCGGATGCCGGAACAACTTGTTTTGAGATCTGCAATGCGGTCGCTGAAGACCAAGAGCCCGATGAGTCACGTTTGTTTGAGCGGTATTACCGTCACCCCGGCGTGCAAAACCAACCCGGCATGGGAATTGGTTTGAGTTTGGTGCAGTCTGCCGCGCAAAAAATTGGTGCCAACGTGCTGTTTCGCAAAGAAAACCAACACGTCATTTTTACAGTCAGGATTCCGAATTGATCGCGTTCAACCCGCTCAAAGCCCAAGACGCTTCAAAGTCACTGGTCGTCGCCTTGGTCGAAGACGATCGTTTTTTGCGCGAAGAAATTGTTGTGCACTTATCAGCCACCGGCTTTGTCGTGCATGCAGTCAACAGTGCCTCAGCCTTGGATGACCTGCTGGCCAGAGAAGCTATTGACCTTTTCATCATCGACTTGAACCTGCCAGGCGAAAGTGGCTTGAGTCTGTGCCGGCGGCTCAGGCAGACCCTCCCCGCCGCAGGCATTGTGATCATGACGGCGCGGGTCGCGCTGCAAGACCGCATCTCTGGCTACCAGGACGGCGGGGCCGACATGTACCTGACCAAACCCATCGCACCCGACGAACTGGTGCTGGTGCTGTTGAGCCTGGGGCGCAGAGTCAAAAAAATCATCCCCCAGAATGAATGGTCTCTGAACTTGCGGGACCGCACTTTGTCGGGGCCACAGCCCGGGCAAAAACTCCGGCTGACGCACCGCGAAAAATCGCTCTTGGTGGCCTTGATTCAGGCCAAAGACAACACCTTGTCTTCAGGCGTTTTGTGCGACCTGTATGGCAGCGACGATACCGACGACTTGATGAGCAAACATGCGCTCGAAGAATTGGTGGCGCGCTTGCGCAAGAAATTCAAAGCGGTGCAATTGGCAGGCGAAGAAGCGGCGATCAAGTCCGTCTGGGGTGTCGGCTATGAGTTGTGCCTACCCATCCATCTTGTGTAGTCAGCGACGCTGATACAGGGCTTGACATGACGCTGTGTCAGGTCTTGCCCTGATGCCCTAAGTCGCCCGATGCACGCATAATATTTCTATTTATTGCTTGCTACTTTTCGGAGACTCCATGCAACGCCGACACCTTCTTCAAACCACCGCTGCGCTGGCTGTCACTTTGTTGGGCGTGCCCATCGCTGCCCAGGCCCAAAGCTTCCCGACCCGTGCCATCAAGCTCGTCATCGCCTTTCCGGCCGGCGGACCAACAGATATCACGATGAGAGTACTGGCCGACAACGCCTCCAAAATTCTGGGCCAACCGGTGATTGTTGAGAACAAGCCAGGTGCTGGCGGCACGCTTCCCGCCTTGCAGCTGCAATCATCAGCAGCCGATGGCTACACGGTTGGGCAGATTCCACTGGGCGTGTTTCGCCTGCCCTACACCACCAAGATCAACTGGGACCCGATCAAAGACATCAGCTACGTGTTGAATGTGACGGGTTACGCTTTTGGCGTCGTCGTGCCGACGGACTCACCCCTCAAAACCTGGACCGATTTTGTGGCTTGGGCCAAAGCCAATCCTGGCAAGTTGAGCTATGGCTCGACCGGCACCATGACCAGCCCGCACCTGACCATGGAGTTGATCGCACAAAAGCTAGGCCTAGACCTGCTGCACGTCCCCTACAAGGGCAGTGCCGACCTGATGCAGTCGATCATGGGCAACAACATCATGGCGGCGGCCGACTCCACCGGTTTTGCGCCGCAGGTGCAAGCCGGCAAGTTGCGCGTGCTCAACACGTGGGGCGCTGAACGCTTGGCCAAGTTTCCCGATGCGCCGACGCTGAAAGAACTCGGACTCGACATCGTGCAGAACTCACCTTTTGGCATCGGTGCGCCCAAAGGCACAGCGCCCGCTGTGGTCAAGCGCCTGCACGACGCTTTTAAGCAGGCGATGGAACAAGACAACTACAAAACCGCACTGGCCCGCTATGACATGGTGCCGATTTACATGAACAGCGCGGACTACACCCGGTTTGCCCAAGAGACATACGCGCGCGAAAAAGCCTTGGTCGAAAAACTCGGCTTGGCCAAGCCAGTTTGAACGACAGCGCGGCTAGCGAGCAAACGATCACAGCACGCCAAGTGCTTTGAGTTCGCGCAAGCGTTCATCACCCAGCCCCAGCAAGCCGGTCAATATATCGTGCGTCCCTTCGCCGAGTTCGGGCGGCGCATGGCGCACCGGCAGGCGCTCGCCATCCAGCCGGTAAGGCGGCGCCATGACATGGGTGCTGCCAGCCACTGAATGTGGCTGCTGCGTCACCAACCCGCTACGCACGGCGCGCTCCGAGGTCAGAGCTTCATACAGGCCGAGCACCTCACCACACGGAATACCTGCGGCCTTGAGCCGTTGCAACAACATCTGGCGTGTGCGGCAGCTTAGCTCGCGAGATATCTCAACCATCAGCACCTCGCGATGGGTGCCGCGCCCTAGATTGGTCTTAAAGCGCTCATCATCAGCAAGATCAGGCCGCTCAATCACGGCGCGGCAGAAGCGTTCAAACTGGACATTGGTGCCCACAGTGATCACCAGCGGGCCGTCTTCGGCGTCGAACACGCCGTAAGGCACGATGGACGGATGCGCGTTGCCGTAGCGCGGCGGGTCTTTTTGCATCAGCATGGCCTCCAGACCGTAGTAGGCCGAAATCATGAGACCGCAGTCGAACAGCGCCATTTCAATGTGGCGGCCACGCCCGGTTTTTTGGCGCTCAAACAGGGCCGCTAAAACGGCCTGGGCTGCGTACATGCCGGTGAACATGTCGACCGCTGCCACGCCAAACTTCAGCGGCGGCTGATCGGCCTTGCCATTGATCGCCATCAGGCCGGACTCGCCCTGCACCACCAGGTCGTAGCCGGGGCGGGCGGCCTCGGGCCCGCGGCTGTCGTAGCCGGTGACAGAGCAATAAATGAGGTCGGGCCGCACGGCCCTGATCTGCTCGTAACCCAAACCCATTTTCTCGGCCCCGCCGAACTTGAAGTTCTGAATCACCACGTCGCACTGGCGTGCCAGGTCCAGCACGATCTGCACCGCCTCGGGCTTTTGCAGGTCCAGCGTGATGGAGCGCTTGTTGCGGTTCATGCTGTTGAAGTA
>CANCCE010000284.1 GCA_947374505.1 Comamonadaceae bacterium
CGCTCGGGTGGCAGGCCAATCTCTTTGGTCCAGATGTCATAGGCCTCGTCGTCGTCAATGTAGACCGTGGCCCAGAGCTTGTCGGCCGGCAGTTTGTAGACTTCGGTCAGCAACTCCCAAGCCCACTTCAGCGACTCACGCTTGAAGTAGTCGCCAAAGCTCCAGTTGCCCAGCATCTCAAAAAACGTGTGGTGACGCGCGGTGTAGCCGACGTTTTCCAGGTCGTTGTGTTTACCGCCGGCACGCAAGCAAGCTTGCACCGACGCAGCACGCACATAAGGACGTTTATCAGCACCCAAAAACACGTCTTTGAACTGCACCATGCCTGAGTTGGTGAACATCAGCGTCGGGTCATTGCCGGGCACCAGCGGACTGGACTGCACCACCGTGTGGCCTTTGGACGCGAAGAAATCAAGAAACGTCTTGCGGATGTCGGCGACGGTGATATTGGGTTGGCTCATCTTGGAAGGGCTCTGTTGACCTCAGACCCGCAAGGGCCCAGGCTGCATAAAGGTGCATGTTTCGGGTAACCGATGATTATAAGTTTTGAGCCGCACCGTTACCATCGGTGCCAAGATTGACCCACAGGACACGACCATGACATATCAAAATTCACCTTTGTGGCCCCGATCCCTCGCGCTTTCAGAGATCGACCGTAGCCGTCGAAAATTGCTCCGGGCCTCGGCGGCGGCCATGGCTGCACCGTGGACGTTGACCCATGCGGCGGGTCAAATTGCGGGCGGCAAAACCATCACGCTGGTTGTGTCTTATGCCGCAGGCGGCGGTGCCGATTTGATGGCGCGGCTGATTGCACCCCGCTTGGCGGAGGCTTTGGGCCAAACCGTGGTGGTCGACAACAAGCCCGGGGCCAGCGGGCAGATCGCGGCCAGCCAAGTGGCGCGCGCCACGCCTGACGGCACACAACTCTTGCTCGACGCATCGTCCTTTGCGGTCAACCCGTCGCTGTTTCCCAAACTGCCTTACGACTCAGAAAAAGCTTTCACGCCGCTGGCCGTCTTGGCGCTTTTCCCCAACGTATTAGTGTGCTCGCCCCAGTTTGAAGCCAAGAGCGTGCAGGACCTTGTCAAGATGGCGAAAGCCAAGCCGGGCCAAATTTCCTATGCCTCGTCAGGCAACGGTTCAGCGCAACACTTGGCCGGTGCGCTGTTTGAAGCGCGGGCCGGCGTGAGCTTGGTACATGTGCCTTACCGCGGTGGCGGCCCGGCCATGAATGACGTCATGGCCGGGCAAGTGCCGCTGTTTTTTGCCAATGTGGCGTCGTCGCTGGGGCAAATTCAATCGGGCCGGCTGCGTCCTTTGGCGGTGACCAGCCGCCTGCGCACCCGCGCCCTGCCCGACATGCCAACCATGCAAGAAGCGGGCGTTGCCGCTTATGAAGTGTTGGAGTGGAACCCGGTGCTCGGTCCCGCCGGCATGGATCCACAAGTCAAGTCCGTGCTGGTGGCCGCCTTGCGCAAAGCGATGGCTGACCCGGAAGTGCTGGGCCGCGTCCGCGCGTTGAGTGGCGAGGTTTTTCCAGACGGTGCCGATGGCCGTGTTGCGGCCTTTCTCAAAGCCCAGCAAACCCAGTGGGCCACGGTTGTACGCGACCGAAAAATCACCGCTGGGTGATCGGCACTCAGCTTGACGGTTTCCTGTAAAGTCAAACCTCAGTCCCGTCAGCTTCTTTACCGGGACGCATCATCACAACAGAGACTCAACACCATGGACATGAAGACATCCCCCCTTTCCCTGCTCAACGACCCGAGTCTTTTAAAAACCGATGCGCTCATCAACGGCCAATGGGTTAAGGGCAGCAACCGTTTTGATGTGAACGACCCGGCCACCGGCCTGAAGCTCGCCGATGTCGCCAACCTGGGGCCTCAAGACGCCACCGCCGCCATTGACGCGGCTAACGCGGCCCTGCCCGCCTGGCGCAAAAAAACCGGCAAAGAACGCCACGCAATTTTGCTTAAGTGGTATCAGTTGCTGATGGCCAACGTTGAAGATTTGGGCCGCATCATGACCGCTGAGCAAGGCAAACCATTTCCGGAGGCCAAGGGCGAAGTCACTTATGGCGCCAGCTTTGTCGAGTGGTACGCCGAAGAGGCCAAGCGCGTGAACGGCGAAACGCTGCCGCAGTTTGACAACAACCGCCGCCTGATGGTGTTGAAGCAACCCATCGGTGTGTGTGCAGCCATCACGCCATGGAACTTTCCACTGGCCATGATCACCCGCAAAGTAGCTCCTGCATTGGCGGCAGGTTGCACGGTGGTCATCAAGCCTGCTGAGCTGACACCGCTGAGCGCGCTGGCTGCTGCCGAACTGGCCCTGCGCGCAGGTATTCCGCCGGGCGTGCTGAACGTACTGACCGCTGACGGCGACAACTCGATTGCGGTCGGCAAGGTCTTTTGCGCCAGCGACGTGGTGCGCCACATCAGCTTCACCGGCTCGACGGAAGTCGGCCGTATCTTGATGGCGCAAAGCGCGCCGACAGTCAAAAAACTCGCCTTAGAACTCGGTGGCAACGCGCCCTTCATCGTCTTTGATGACGCCGATGTGGACTCCGCTGTCGAAGGCGCGATGGCCAGCAAATACCGCAACGCCGGCCAGACCTGCGTCTGCGCCAACCGCATCTATGTGCAAGAGGGCGTCTACGACGCCTTCGTTGAAAAATTCGCCGCCAAGGTCAAGGCGCTCAAGGTCGGCAACGGCTTTGACGAAGGCGTGGTGCAAGGCCCGCTGATCGAAGATGCCGCGATTGAAAAAGTCAAACGCCATGTGGCTGACGCCTTGGCCAAGGGCGGCAAGCTGATGGCGGGCGGTAAAGCGCTGACGGGTCAGTTCTTCGAGCCCACCGTGATCTCCGAAGCCACCAGCGACATGCTCTGCGCGCGCGAAGAAACCTTTGGTCCGTTCGCGCCCGTGTTCCGTTTCAAGAACGAACAGGACGCCATCGACGCTGCCAACAACACCGAGTTCGGTCTGGCCAGCTACTTTTACAGCCGCGACATCGGCCGCATTTACCGCGTGGCCGAAGCCCTCGAATACGGAATGGTCGGCATCAACGCCGGTGTGATCGCCACCGAGCACGTGCCCTTCGGTGGCGTCAAGCAGTCCGGCCTCGGCCGCGAAGGCTCCAGCCACGGTATGGACGAATACTTGGAAATGAAATACCTCTGCTTAGGCGACATTCAGAAGTAAGACCTCGTCCAGACTACGAACCGACCTGCCGCGTCAGTTCGTGGCTT
>CANCCE010000285.1 GCA_947374505.1 Comamonadaceae bacterium
CACCGATCGACGACGCCTTGCGCGCCGACACTGCGCGCCGCATTGCAGACATTCGGGCCAGCGACGAAGGCCGCGAAGGCCTGCAGTCTTTTTTACAAAAACGTCCACCGAGCTGGTTGGCTGCGCCGACTGCCACGTAAAGAAAGCTGACTTCCGTCATGTTCATGTTCAAAAAAATCCTGATCGCCAATCGCGGCGAGATCGCCTGCCGCGTCGCGGCCACAGCCAGACGCATGGCCATCAAAACGGTGGCGGTTTATTCGGACGCAGATGCCGATGCCAAACATGTGACGGCCTGCGACGAAGCCGTGCACATCGGAGGCAGCGCGCCGAAAGACAGCTATCTGCGCTGGCAGCGCATCATCGCCGCGGCTAAAGCCACGGGCGCTGACGCGATTCATCCGGGCTATGGTTTTTTGAGCGAGAACGAAGAGTTTGCGCAAGCTTGCGCGGATGCGGGTCTGGTCTTCATCGGCCCGCCAGCGTCAGCCATCAAAGCCATGGGCCTGAAAGCCGAGTCCAAGCGACTCATGGAAAAAGCCGGTGTGCCGCTGGTGCCCGGCTACCACGGCAGTGACCAAAACCCGGCGCTGTTGCAGCGTGAAGCCGACCGCATCGGTTACCCGGTGCTGATCAAAGCCAGTGCCGGCGGCGGCGGCAAAGGCATGCGCGCGGTCGACACCTCCGAAGACTTTGCCGCAGCACTGGCCTCTTGCCAGCGCGAAGCCATCAACAGCTTTGGCGACGATGCCGTGCTGATTGAGAAATACGCCCAGCGCCCGCGACACATTGAGATTCAGGTCTTTGGCGACACCCATGGCAACTACGTGCATTTGTTCGAGCGCGATTGCTCGGTGCAGCGCCGGCATCAAAAAGTGCTGGAAGAAGCGCCCGCTCCCGGCATGACCGAAGCCCTGCGCCAACAGATGGGCGAAGCGGCAGTGGCGGCTGCGCGCGCAGTGCAGTACGTTGGTGCTGGCACGGTGGAATTCATTGTGGAACAACGCGCTGGCGGCATGACTTTTTACTTCATGGAGATGAACACGCGGCTTCAGGTAGAGCATCCTGTTACAGAGGCGATCACCGGGCTTGACCTGGTCGAATGGCAGTTGCGGGTCGCCGCAGGTCAGCCCTTGCCGCTCAAGCAAGCGCAGTTGCGTCGGCAGGGTCACGCGATTGAGGCGCGTATTTGCGCCGAAACCCCCGACAACCAGTTCTTGCCCGCGACTGGCACGCTGCAGGTCTACCGTCAGCCGGTCTGCACGCGCTTCGAGCGCGCGGACGGCCCAATACACGTGCGGATAGATGACGGCGTGCGTGAGGGCGATGCGATTTCACCGTATTACGACTCGATGGTGGCCAAACTGATCGTGCATGGCGACACCCGTGAACAAGCGCTGGTGCGCATGGACCAAGCCTTGAGCGAATGCCACATCGTCGGCTTGCAAACCAATGTGCAGTTTTTGCGGCACGTGGTGCAGAGCCAGTCCTTCGCGGCGGCAGATCTCGACACCGCGCTGATTCCGCGTGAGGCGGATGTGCTTTTCAATCAGGAAAAAATCGGTCTGCCGGTGGCTGTCGCAGCTGCGGTAGTGTTCACCTTGGAACAAGAAAAATCCCGCGAGACGGCTGATCCTTTCAGCCGTACGGATGGTTGGTGTCTGCATGGCTCGACTCAGCGCCGGTTTGAGTTCGAGTTTCATGGCGAGTCACAGGCGGCGCAGCTGGCGCGTGCGCACGACGGCACACTGCAGTTGGCGCTGAGTGATCTGCGTTTGCCCTTGCAATACACCGCAACGGTCCAAGGTTTGCAGCTCGAGCTTGACGGCGAACGCTGGCTGCTCCAGACCTACCGGCGCGGTGAGGTAGTGCATGTGTTTGGCGCTCAGGGTGCGACACAAATCACTGAGATTGACTTGCTGGCGCACGCTGGCGTGGCGCAGCATGAGGGCGGCCGCTTGACCGCACCGATGCCTGGCAAGGTCGTGTCTTTTCAGGTCAAGGCGGGCGACACGGTCAGCCAAGGTCAACCGCTGGCGGTGATGGAAGCCATGAAGATGGAGCACACCATCGCAGCACCTGCCGATGGTGTCGTGGCAGAAATTCTTTACGCGCCAGGTGACCAAGTGTTAGAAGGTGCCGAATTGTTAACCATGGCCGCATGAACGCTGCGGTGAATCGGGATAAAGGATACTGATGCCATGCAATTTCCTCAGCACGTCAAACTCGTCGATGTGGGTCCGCGCGACGGCCTGCAAAATGAAAAATCACCGGTTCCGGCGGCCATCAAGATCGAGTTGGTGCAGTGGTTGCAAGCGGCCGGCTTGAGCGACATCGAGGTCACCAGTTTTGTATCACCCAAGTGGGTGCCGCAAATGGCTGACAATGCCGAGGTCATGGCTGGCATTCAGCGCCTGCCCGGCGTGCGTTATTCGGTGCTGACGCCGAACATGCAGGGACTGGACGCGGCACTTGCAGCCCCCAAGCATCTGTGGCCTGACGAGATCGTTGTGTTTGCGGCCGCCAGCGAAGCTTTCAGCCAGCGCAATATCAACTGCTCTATTGCCGACAGCATGGCTCGCTTTGAGCCCGTGGTGGCGGCTGCGCGTGCCGCTGGCATTCATGTGCGCGGGGCCATGAGTTGTGCTGTCGGTTGCCCTTACGAGGGCGACATTGCGCCGGAGCGCGTGGGCTATCTGGCGGGCTTGATGAAAGACATCGGCGTACAACACGTGGGTGTGGCTGACACCATTGGCGTCGGTACGCCGCGCAAAATCCAGCGCGCTATTGAAGCGACTTTGCAGCATTACGACCTCGCTGATGTGTCGGGGCATTTTCATGACACCTATGGTCAAGCGCTGGCCAACACCTTGGCTGCGATGGAGTTGGGCGTCTGGCAGTTCGACACCTCCGTGGCCGGCTTGGGCGGTTGCCCTTATGCCAAAGGCGCCACCGGCAATGTGGCCACCGAAGACGTGGTCTACATGCTGCACGGCATGGGCATAGCCACCGGCATCGACCTCGACAAACTGGTTGATGCGGGCAAGTTCATCAGTGACTTTCTAGGCCGCCCGCCCAGCTCGCGCGCGGCCACGGCTATCTTGAACAAGAGGCTCGTTTGATGTGCGGCTCAGAGCTTCATGCACTGCCTGACGGTGTCCAACGCGTCGCGGCTTTTTTGCAGCAGAACGGCCACACGCATTTACCTGTGATGCTCGATGGTGCAGCACGCACGGCTCAGCAGGCG
>CANCCE010000286.1 GCA_947374505.1 Comamonadaceae bacterium
TTTTTTTGTACTCATCATTCTTCTTTCATGTGGGCGGCTTTGACAATCTCGCCGAGGCGTTTTCTTTCGGCGTCGACGAAAGTGACGAATTCTATGCGTGTGCCGCCGACGGGCTCAATCCCCAGTTTTCGCAATTTTTCAGCATTGGCTGGCTCGTGCATGGCCTTGTCAACAGCAGCCGCTAATTTGTCCATGATGTCAGGCGGCGTTCCGCGCGGTGCATGCAGTCCGGCCCAATGCGCGATTTCTAAATCGGCGAAGCCTTGTTCTACCGCGGTGGAGAGTTGCGGGTAAGCCGCGATGCGTTTGCTCCATGTGGTGGCCAGCGGCTTGAAACGCCCATCGCCGCGAATGTGCGGCAAAGCGATGATACTGGCCTCGGAGGTGCCTTCCACCTGTCCGCTGAGAACGGCTGTGGTGCTTTCCGATCCGCTCTTGTACGGGACCGGCTGCAGTTTGGCGCCGTATTTGACGTTCAGCATTTCCGCGACGAAGTGGGGTGTGCTGCCTGTCCCGGCCGTTGCGAAGTTAAAGCCTTTGCCCTTTTTGGAGGCTTCGACAAATTCACGCAGGGTGTCGTAGGGTGCAGTTTTGGGCACCACGATCACTGAGGGTGCGACACCAATCATGACGACCGGCACCAGGTCTTCATCTTTGAACGGCAGCGACTTCTTGATCATGCTGTTCGAAATAACCCCGGCAGCGCTGATTAAAAATGTGTAGCCATCGGGCGCGCTCTTGGCGACGATGTCGGCGCCCAAGGAGCCACCCGCGCCGCCACGGTTTTCAACGATCACGGTTTGACCAAGGGCTTTGCCGGCGCCTTCAGCGGCAGCGCGTGCCATCAGGTCATTGGCGCCACCGGGCGTGAAGGGGACGATAAAGCGGACGGTCTTGTTGGGCCACGTTTGTGCTTGAGCACTGGGGAGTGCGCACAGCAGCAGAGTCGCCGCACTGGCAATGGCTAAATATCTCTTGGAATCAATCACTTTGTTCCTTCGTCATAGGGAGGCCAAAAATCTCACGACTTTAGGAAGATTTTAGGTGCGCTAATGATGTGCTGGCGGCAGGGTAAGTACCATGCGTCCCCGCCAGTGCCGTTGCGGTTACACCGACCAAAAGACTGACAAGCCGCTTGCTTTAAAGCTGACGTTCAATAAGCCAATCGGACTATTGATGTCTAGTTTCATTGGGTTACATTTTTCTAATGATTCCGAAACAAAATGACTATTTATCAGGTGGGCTTGCTTATGCCTCCGATGGTGTGAGTCATGGCTCACGGGATTCGGTCCCATTGGTGAGTTCTGCTGAATTGAACATGCTTTTAGCGCCGTCCTTAGGTTCCTACACGCCTTCTAGGGCAGGACGCGGTTTCCGGTACCGGAACATTTTTTTGTTGCTGTGTGCCCTTTGGTTTATCGGGATGCTGCTTTTTTTCCCTGAAGTGGTCTATCAGGTTCTGACTTTCCCACCAGCCCTGGAAACGGTCGAGCCCTATTTGCAGAAGCGGGGTTGGCTCTATGGTTTCTGGTTGTTCTTTTACGGCTGGAGCTATGCCAAAGATTGGCATTTTGAGCGGGTAGCGTTGGTCTGCTTCGCCTCTGAAGTCACCATTTTATGGATGGACTACCTTGCGATGGTTAGTTATATCGCAGAGCCGATATCGCCTTTGTTAATAATTTTGGTGTTGCTGCGATTGGCTTTCATCACGTGCTTGTTGGTCAACGCTCTGTACGCTCATCAAGCACCACCAGCGCCGCGCTCTTTTTAGGACAACTTCAAGCTGACGATGAGCACATCACCGTGAGATCCCGCATTGACAGCGTGTGGTCTTCGCAGATACTCCTCGGATGCAAAAAGAACTTCTACAGCAACCTGTTTTGACCAGGCGCTCTATCCTCAAGCAGGCCGCCACGGTGAGTGCCTTGCCTTTTTTCAACGCTGCAGCGCAATCGCCAGGGGGCATCCCGAACCTAGGGGAGACCATGCGCGTACTGAGCGACCACATGGCTCAGGCAGCGGTGAGCGCCTTGCCGGCAGATGTCGTAGAGCATGCAAAGCAGCACATCTTGGACACCCTGGCGGCCATCGTCTCTGGCGGTAAGTTGGAGCCGGGTAAAGCGGCGTATCGTTATCTCCAGCAACACGTTGCTGCGGGTAAGTGCTCGGTCATAGGCAGCAAGCGGACGGCGGGCCCTATTGATGCTGCGCTGGCCCATGGTGTCATGGCGCATGCAGACGAAACCGATGACTCGCATGGGCGGTCTCGCTCACACCCTGGCTGCGCCATCGTCCCTGCGGCTTGGGCTTGCGGTGAATATTTCAACGCCAGTGGCGCGCAGTTCATCCGTTCAGTGGTACTGGGCTACGACGTTGGCACACGGGTGTTGATGGCCATGGGTGGACCCGCTTTCAGTTACTCAAGCCACAAAAGCTCACACAGCATTGCAGGTGTTTTCGGGTCTGCGGCAAGCGCTGGAAGTCTGGCGGGTTTGAATGCCGAGCAAATGCGCTGGATGCTGGACTACACCGCACAGCAGTCCTCGGGGATTGCCTCGTGGGGCAGGGATGTCGACCACATTGAAAAAGCCTTTGTCTTTGGTGGCATGCCGGCACGCAGCGGGGTGACGTCGGCACTGTTGGTAAAAACGGGATGGAACGGTATTCAAGATGTGTTTTCGGGCGCAGATAATTTCTTTGAGGCCTATGCACCAAACGCCAAAACAGAGTTGCTCATTGACGGGCTGGGCAAACGCCATGAGGTGACACTCACCGACATCAAAAAATGGACGGTGGGTTCGCCTATTCAGGGCCCGCTGGATGCACTGGAGTTGATTCAGGCTCAAAAAGCATTCACCGTCGATGACGTGACAGAAGTCGTTGTTCGTCTGGAGCCATCCGTTGCCAAAGTGGTGGACAACCGCGACATTCCCGACATTTGCCTGCAGCACATGATGGCCGTGATGCTGATGGACCGCACCGCATCCTTCAAGGCAGCCCATGACAAAGACCGCATGCGTGAGCCGGCCACTTTGGCGCAACGCAGCAAGGTGGTTTTGGTGAAGGACGATGCCCTGACCGCGCTACTGCCCGTGCGGGTCGCGATTGTCGAGGTGACGCTTAAAGACGGCACGCGCTTGTCTCAAAAAGTGGAGGCGGTGCGCGGCACGCCCCGCAACCCGATGACACGGCAAGAGGTGATCGACAAAGCAGCCGACTTGATGAACCCGGTGTTGGG
>CANCCE010000287.1 GCA_947374505.1 Comamonadaceae bacterium
TTTGCCCGATGCTGGCACGATCTTAAAAGGGATCCAAGCACCTTTGCCTCTTTCGAATTCGCCAAAAGTGCCTGAGCTTGTCATCGATCAAGGCATCGTCGGCATGCCATCGACCAGCAAGGCTTTTGCGGTGAAAAGCATCCGGATCATTGGAAGCCGAGAAGCCGACTCGGCTATCCTGCACGCCCTTGTGGCTGATGCTGAAGGCCAAGATTTGAACTTGACTCAAATCGATGAACTGGCACTTCGCATCACGGCTTACTACCAGCGCCAAGGTTATCCGTTGGTCGAGGCCCTTGTCCCTGCCCAAGTCATACGCGACGGCGTGGTGCACATCAGAGTCGTCTTAGCTCGCTATGGCCGCATCGCACTGAATAACCGAAGCCATGTTCGCGATGCATTGTTGAAGGCCACGCTCTCTTCTGTCAGCAACGGCCAGGACATCGCTCAGGCCGAGTTGGACCGCGCTTTGTTGTTGTTGTCGGACATTCCCGGCATGGCTGTCAGCGCGACCTTGAAACCGGGCGATCAAGTCGGGACGTCCGACTTGACGGTCGGCGCATCCGACACAGCACGCACGTCTGGCAGCGCGGTATTGGATAATTTTGGCAACCGCTACACAGGCCAAGAACGTTTTGGTATCAACCTCCATCTGATCAATCCATTGGGCCTTAGAACGGGTGATGCATTGACGTTGAATGGACTCACTTCAAGTGAACAGATGCGCTATGGCCGACTGGCCTATGAATCGGTGCTGAATGGACAGGGCACGCGGCTGGGTGGCTCGTTTTCAGCACTGAAGTACCGCCTGGGCGGTGAGGTGACATCGCTGCTGGCAAACGGTTCCGCACATATTGGCAGTCTGTGGATCAGGCAGCCACTGATACGCAGCCGGGGTATCAATTTATACGGAATCCTTCAACACGACAGCTTGCAACTGCGTGACCACATTGATGTCAACGGCAGTCAAACAGATCGACATTTGGCCAACTGGACTTTGAGCATCTACGGCGATTCCCAAGACAAACGGCTATCGGGTGGCAGCAACAACTGGTCTTTCGGTTGGACTCAGGGCCGCGTCAGCTTTGACGATGCCGTCGCACAGTTGGCCAATGCGGCCAGCGTCAAGTCTGAAGGCCGCTTTTCAAAGCTGTCAGCCAGCCTGTCTCGTTCACAGCGTCTTGGCAACGATACGAGTCTTTATCTGGCAGCCTCGGGGCAGCGCGCCAGCACCAACCTTGACTCTTCACAAAAAATGTCAATTGGTGGCCCTTTTGCGGTAAGAGCCTATGAATCGGGTGTCGTGTCAGGCGACAGCGGAGAATTGGTCACCGCAGAACTTCGACACGCATTGGGTCCGTCTTGGGGTGGGCAGTTGACGGGAGTTGCATTTTTAGACGGCGCTCGCGTGTCTATGAACAGGAACCTCTGGACTGGCGTGACAGGTCCAAACAGTGTGCTTTTGTCGGGGGCGGGCATAGGGCTGCAATGGTTGGGTCCCCAGCAATGGTCAGCCCGAGGCTATGTGGCCATCCCACTTGGGACGGTTCCTGCGCTGACGGGCAGCCGTCACTCGGCACGGGGGTGGCTGGAAACACGAAAGTCGTTTTAGTCGTTTGAATCAATCGTTCAACGACGCTGGCTAATGGATCCGGTGCTGCTGCCAATTTTCGGACTCTCGTTGGCCGGGGCTTGCATCTCCGGCTCCGTTTCAATGGCGATCGCTTTGCGATAAAGCGCATTGACTTTCGGCACGCGAGCCAAGACATCGGCCCACTCAAAATCAAACGGCAAACCCATCCAGTCGCCTAACTTTTTGAGTTCAGCAATGCAGGTGCGGATGGTTTTACTGATCTGATCAATGCTGGCCAGTTCTTCGGCAGTCAGGTCTTCGCGTGGATTATTCGTCAGATCAGCTTCCAGTAGCACCAGTTTGTCGTGCGCAAAAGCACGTTCTCGACGTATCGATTCCGAATTTTTTTTAGGTGCGGCTGGAGGCTGTAGGGCAATATTTAATCGGGCCGTGATGTCGCGCAAACTTTGCTGTGTGAAAAAGTAGAACAACAGAAAACAAATCAGCAGCAGCATCAACAGCAAGATGACGACAAAAAGAGCAGTGTCCATGGGACTCCAAAGGGGTGAGCGACCTAAACGTCCAAAAAACAAAAACTGGCAACACCTTAGCCCATCAATAAATTGGACGTTAAGGAGATTTGTGCAACTTGAATGATTGTGCCTAAGAAAAATGAAAAAGCCCAGACCTTGCAAGATCCGGGCTTGATCACCGCCTAACAAAAGGGCCGACTCCGCAAGGGAAGTAGACCCGTACCGGACTATTTGCGCGCCGGCGGCAAATCTGTGCAACTGCCATGCGCCACTTCCGCCGCCATGCCAATGCTTTCACCCAAGGTTGGATGCGGGTGAATCGTCTTGCCGATGTCAATGGCATCAGCGCCCATTTCGATCGCCAAGGCGACTTCACCGATCATGTCGCCGGCATGCGTGCCGACCATGCCGCCACCCAAAATTTTGCCGTGGCCGTGCGCTTCCGGGCTATCGTCAAACAAGAGTTTGGTGACGCCTTCGTCGCGGCCGTTGGCAATCGCGCGGCCTGAAGCCGTCCACGGGAAAAGGCCTTTTTTGACCTTGATGCCTTGCGCTTTGGCCTGATCTTCAGTCAGGCCGACCCAGGCAATTTCAGGGTCGGTGTAGGCGACGCTTGGAATGACGCGAGCGTTGAAAGCCGCACTGGCCAATTCCTTGTTGCCCTGCAATTCACCGGCGATCACTTCAGCAGCCACATGCGCTTCATGCACGGCCTTGTGTGCCAGCATGGGCTGACCAACGATGTCGCCGATGGCAAAGATGTGCTGCACATTGGTCCGCATCTGAATGTCAACCGGAATGAAACCACGATCGGTAACGCTGACGCCCGCTTTGTCAGCAGAAATCTTCTTGCCATTCGGCGTGCGGCCAACCGCTTGCAACACCATGTCGTAGGTTTGCGGCGCTGGAGCGCCCTCGCCTTCAAACGTGACTTCAATGCCGGCCGGTGTCGCTTTGGCGCCCACGGTTTTGGTCTTCAGCATGATGTTGTCAAAACGCGGCGCATTCATTTTTTGCCAGATTTTGACCAAATCGCGATCAGCGCCTTGCATCAGACCGTCCATCATTTCGACAACGTCAAGGCGCGCACCAAGGGTGCTGTAAACCGTGCCCATTTCCAA
>CANCCE010000288.1 GCA_947374505.1 Comamonadaceae bacterium
TAGCGGCTTTTTTCATGGGCTCTACGCCCAGCAACTGCGCCATTTCCGCCAAAGGCTTGGGGACGCGGCTTTTTCAAAGTTTCATTTTTCACCCTCAGAAGCTGAGTTTCTCTAAGTTTTCTCTGTTTGCTTGTGGACGTTGTCCATAAGCAAACTCAGGATTCATGCGGGTTCCAGGGCGATGGTATTACCTAGTCAATGAGGGGCATGGTTGACGGCCTATTTATGGGGCTGATCTGTGGCCTCTTTTTTGGAGGCAATATTTTTCCCAGTATGGGTGGGCATTCGCTCATAGCCCGCATCATCTTAGGATCGCAAGGCAGTAAAAAAAGGCAGCCCGCTGCTTGTGTTGATCCACAGTAAGAAAGTGTCTACAATGTAGATACATTTAAGGAGAATTTTTATGGAAGCCGTCATCCGTAAATGGGGCAATAGCCCAGCATTGCGTCTGCCCAGCGCGGCATTGAAAGCAGCTGGTTACGCTCTCGAGCAAAAAGTGGAGCTGGTCGTTTCACGCGGACGCATTGTGATCCAGCCATCAGAAAATGTGACTTACAGCTTGGACAACCTGCTGGCTGGCATCACAGCGGGTAACGCGCACGGCGAATTCAGCTTTGGCAAGCCGGTCGGCAAAGAGGCATTGTGATGGCCACACGCGGCTATGTTCCCGACGCCAGTGATGTGGTCTGGCTGGAGTTTGATCCCCAAGCCGGGCATGAGCAAGCAGGCCATCGTCCTGCGTTGGTGATCAGTCCGGCCAGTTACAACGGTAAAACGGGCCTGATGGTTTGCTGCCCCATGACCACCAAAATCAAAGGACACCCGTTTGAGGTGGTGACCCAAGTTGATGGTGTTGACTGCGCCGTGTTGTCAGATCAAGTCAAATCCTTGGATTGGAAAGTGCGTAAGGCGAAGAAAAAGGCCGTCGTACCGGCGGACGTGATGTTGCACGTCAGGGCCAAGATGAAAGCCCTGCTCATGATTTCCTGAGGACTTCAGCTATGGCGATAAACGCCATTTCAAGCTCGAAATAGCGTTGGCATTCATATTCCTGCGTGCCTCCAATTACCTTCCTTTGCTTTCCATTACGCTGCATTGCGCAGGACTCCGCAAAAGGGTGGTTTTGGGCCTCGTAACCAGGCACAACGTCCATGTGCCAGTGTCTTTCGCGATCAATCATCGTCCTCAAGTTCGTCACGCTGTTCATAATCCAAACGGCGTTGCGCCGCAAAGGCTTCAAAGGCGTCGACCAGCGCGAGCTTTGGCGTGTGTGGCGCGTACACCGGCCGCATCAGCGCAGGGCGATTGCCAACGCCTGTGAAAACCGGGTCGATCAATGGCTCATGATCTACGGGTGCATCAGGCAATCCCAGCACTGACCAGCCGTTGATTACCTCACCTTGCTTATTGAGGGTTGTCCAGCACGAGAGGAACTGATGAGTGGCCCAATCTGAACACGAACGGCTGGCCAGCCAGTTCAATAATCGAAAAAGTTCGGCATCAAACCCCGGCATGAACTGCTCAGCTGGATAGGCCTTGCGGTGTGGAGTGGTCATGGTTGCTGGGGCGCTGAGTTCCAGTAGACGCCCCTGGTTGCGCCGTGACTTGAGTTCCGCTTCCGTCCAGCAGGTGTGCTCAATGACCAAGGCGCGGTCCCAGTACCGTGCACGGTCTTGCAGTGCTTGGGCATGCGCTTCACGAAGATGAAACGCATCGTCTGGACAAAACATGTGGGGCAGGCCGTAACTCAAACTTTCAGCATGACGCTCATCGTACAAGTCGTCGACGGTTTGGCGAAGATCATCTCCAGTAGATTGTGTTTCCTGCGGCCCACCGTGGAAAGAAAAGTCATGGGTGATGGCCCCGATCAGTTCATGCAGGGTGATGGGTGGTGGTTCGTGATCCGTGCCCAATGGCAGTTGCACTTTCAACCTGTCCTTGCGGCGCTTACCGACAAGGTCCAGTGTCAATACACCAGCGCTGATGCTCAGCGGCAGGTCGATGCAGCGGTCAAAGCTGAAACTGACCGAGTAGTCGATGTGACTTCCCGCTTTGTACTTCACGCCCCAGAGCTCGGTGTCCTGCGTGAACGGTACGGACCGGCCGCTCAGATGCCAATAGATTGAAGACTCTTTCACGGTGTGCAGGTGCACCGCGCTGTCACCTTGGTGCCCGGCACCGCCTGGAAGTAAATTCAGCAATCCCCGCCGAGACTCTGCCGGGGCTTCGCTGGCAGCGGTTATCTGCGCGAGTAGCCCTTGCGGTAACCGAACCTCTTGATGCTGCGACAGCACCAAGGCTTGCATTGCAGGCTCCTGCGGGTCTGCATGCTCGCTTTCGGTGGGCACCGCTTCACCGGACCGGATGGCCTCGTAGCGAGCCACATAGTCATGCACCCAGTTGCGCGTGTAGATTTCTTTCAAGGCCTCATTGGCCATGAGTAATTCAAAGATAGCGGACAAGCGCGTGCCTGCTTGGATGATCACCGTGTCGTCCAGCCGGTGGTGGGCTTGAGCGGTGAAATCGGTGACCATCTCGCGAAGTCCTTCGGGAGTTTCTGTCTTTTGACGGGCCAAAAGGCGCCCGTCCGGTGTCAGTTCAAGGCAGGGGTACATGGCTCTATATTACGATGGTGGCAGCCATTGGGTGAATGGCCGCTCTCCAGCATTTTGTGGAACACACGGTTGGCGTCTTCGCGGCTCTCGTAGGCCCACTTGGTGTCTTCGTCATTGACCTAGGCGTAAAACCGGAGGGCATGATTCAGCAATACACAACTCGCTTGTCATGCCGTGGGTTAGTCAAGGATTTCAGCTCATGGCGACAGCCTTTCGGCCTTGATAAATAACACAATCTTGACAGCCTATTCGACGGTGATTTTCATTTCTTTTGCCAGCTTGCGGGTTTTATCGATGTAGCTTTTCAGCATGGCGTCAAACTCGAGCGGCGTGCTAGACACAGGCTCCGCGCCGATTGACATCAACGTCTCCAGAACTTTGGGTTCAGCCATGATCCTGGCAAATTCTTTGCTTAATTTTTCTCTAATCGCTATCGGTGTCTTTCCGGGAACCAATGCGCCAAACCAGTCTTCACCTTCATAGCCTGGCAATCCGGATTGGGCCACTGTTGGCACGCCAGGCAAAAATTTAGTACCTGCTGCTGAACTGCTGGCGAGTACAAGAATTTTTCCATCTTTCGCCAGCGGCAAAGCATT
>CANCCE010000289.1 GCA_947374505.1 Comamonadaceae bacterium
TCGGGTAAACCCGCTTGAGTCCTCTGGCTCTTTTTTGTATTCTGTATACAGAGTACACATATGGCATCTCATCTGATCAAAATTGAATCTAGGCCCGACTTGGTTGACCAGGTCTACCGCAGCTTGCTGGACGCCATCAGCGAGGGCGCGTTGGCCCCGGGCAGCCGCATCACGCAGGAAGAGGTCGCCGAGCAATTAGCGGTGTCACGCCAGCCGGTGTTGCAGGCGCTGCGGCTGCTGAAAAAAGACGGCTTTGTGCTGGACGCACCGGGACGTGGCCTTTTGGTGGCCCCGCTGGATGCTGCTTGGCTCGGTCAGGTTTACCAAATCCGCTGCGCGCTCGATGCCTTGGCCGCCCGACTCGCCGCCCAAGCCCACGCGGTGATGGACCCGGAGCTGATTCGCGTGGGTCGACTCGCCACCCGCAGCCAAGACGTCAAAGCCATGATGGCGGCCGACGCCGCGTTTCACAACGCTATTTATGCGGCTTCCGGCAACCCGCTGATTGCGCAAAGCGCCCAGCTGCACTGGCAACACATTCGCCGGGCCATGGGCGCCGTCTTGCAAGTCGCCAACATGCGCGAATCCATCTGGGATGAACACGACACCATTGCCCAAGCCATTGAAGCCGGCGATGCCGAGCAGGCTGAATCGCTGAGTCGTCAGCACGGCGAAGACGCCAGCCGCAATTTGGCCCGTCTGCTGGCAACGGCCCGGCCGCAGTCGACTTCACCTTCACCCACCCACTGATTACCCCTCTAACGGAGACAAAAATGAAACTGACCCCAGCACAACTCGAACAATTTGACCGCGACGGTTACCTGTTTTTCCCCGGCCTGTTCACACCGGAAGAAACCCAAACGCTCAACGACGCTGTGCCCGAGCTTTACAGCCGCCGCGAGGACTACAACATCCGCGAAAAAGGCAAAGAGGCGGTGCGCACTAATTTTGCGGCGCACATGTACAGCGAGCCCTTTGCCAAACTCGGCCGGCACCCGCGCATGATCGAGCCGGTGCAAGAGTTGCTCGGCGAAGCGCTCTACATGCACCAGTTCAAGATCAACGGCAAGATGGCTTTTGAGGGCGATGTCTGGCAGTGGCACCAGGACTACGGCACCTGGCTGAACGACGACCAAATGCCCACCGAACGTGCCATGAACGTAGCGATTTTTCTGGACGATGTGACCGAGCACAACGGCCCGCTGATGTTCATTCCGGGCAGCCACAAAAAAGGCGTGGTCGATGCCAAGCACGACCTGACCACCACCAGCTACCCGCTGTGGACAGTCGACAACGACTTGATTCGCCAACTGGTGCAACGCGCTGGCGGCAAAGAAGGTGGCATCGTCAGCCCCAAAGGGCCGGCAGGCTCGATGATTTTGTTTCACTCCTGCCTGGTTCACGCCTCGGGCAGCAACCTGTCACCGCACAACCGCGTCAGCGTCTACCTCAGCCTGTGCGCGGTCAGCAACCACATTCGCCGCCACAAGCGCCCTGAATACATTGCGCACCGCGACTTCACGCCGATCAGTTGCCTGCCCGACGACTGCCTGGTCAACAGCTACCCGGTCGACCTGCCTTGGAAAGACGGCGTCCCGGCCAGCGCCTTGCAGACGTCGATGGACAGCATCGAAGCCGTACGCCAAGCCGCCTGAACTCCATCACTCATTGTTGACCCATGAACCTTTACACCAAACTCCAGCAACGCGCAGCAGACCACAAACCGATCCGCATCGGCCTGATCGGTGCCGGGAAATTCGGCTCTATGTACCTGGCGCAAATTCCCAGAACGCCCGGCGTGCATTTGGTCGCCATTGCCGACCTGTCGCCTGACACCGCCCGCGTCAACCTCGCGCGGGTTGGCTGGAAAGCAGAGATGACGCAAGCCAAAACGGCGCAAGAAGCGATCAAAACCGGGGCCACCTGGATCACCGAAGACTGGCAGGCGGTGGTCTCGAATCCGCTGATCGACATCGTCGTTGAATGCACCGGCAACCCGGTGGCTGCTGTCGAGCATTGCCTGAAGGCTTTTGCACACGGCAAGCATGTGGTCAACGTGACAGTGGAAGCGGACGCTTTTTGCGGCCCCCTGCTGGCGCGCAAAGCGGCTGAAGCCGGTGTCGTTTATTCGCTGGCTTTTGGAGACCAACCCGCCTTGATCTGCGACCTGGTCGACTGGGCCCGCACCTGCGGATTTCCGGTCGTGGCCGCCGGACGTGGTCACAAATGGCTGCCGCATTTTTCAGACTCGACACCCGACACCGTCTGGGAAAACTACGGTTTAACGCCCGAGCAAGCCGTGCGCGGCGGCCTGAACCCCAAAATGTTCAACAGCTTTCTGGATGGTTCCAAGCCCTCGATTGAATCCACCGCCGTGGCCAACGCCACCGGCTTGACCGTGCCGAGCAATGGCCTGCTCTACCCGCCCGCCAGCGTCGAAGACATTCCCTACGTCACCAGGCCGATCAGCGAAGGCGGCGTTCTTGAACGCAAAGGCATGGTCGAAGTCATTTCCTCGCTCGAAGCCAATGGTCGCAAGATCCCTTACGACATCCGCATGGGCGTCTGGGTCACGGTTGAAGCCGAGACAGACTACATCAAGAATTGCTTTGAAGAGTACAACGCGCACACCGATCCGAGCGGCCGGTATTTCACCCTCTACAAGCGCTGGCATTTGATCGGCCTCGAAGTCGGCGTGTCCGTCGCCAGCGTGGCGCTGCGCGGCGAGCCGACCGGTGTAGCGACCTGCTGGAATGCCGACGTGGTAGCAACCGCCAAACGGGATCTCAAGCCGGGCGACATGCTCGACGGCGAAGGTGGCTACACGGTCTGGGGCAAGTTACTGCCAGCCGACACCTCGGTCAAAATGGGTGGGCTGCCGCTGGGTCTGGCCCACAACGTCAAGGTCGTGCGCGCCGTCAAGAAAGGCCAGAGCCTGAGCTGGGCCGATGTGGCGATGGACACCTCGACGTCAGCCTACAAGGTGCGCAACGAAATGGAAAGCATGTTCGCGCCCGCAGTGAAAAAAGTCGCCTAATTTTTCAGGCGGTCTTTTTGAGCAGCTGCAAAGCCAGTGCGTGCAGGCGGTGCTTGGGCTCAAGCAATGCTTCAACGATGCTGAAGTGATGGAGCCCCGGTAAGTCTTCACGCACCGGCACAACCTTCTTGCCCCAAGCGGTCTGAAT
>CANCCE010000290.1 GCA_947374505.1 Comamonadaceae bacterium
CGCATCAGGCCTAGCGCGACAGGGGATTTGTGGATTTCGAGCTTCTCGACTTTGAGGCTGCCCACGCCATGTTCGGCTGAAATGGAACCACCAAATTTTTGCACCGATTCATACACCAGCGTGTTGACCTGGTCTTCCCAGTCGCGCAGAAAAGCCGGGCCGTCGCTACCGACGGGCGCTTGGACGTTGTAGTGCAAATTACCGTCACCCAAGTGACCAAAATTGACCAATCGCACGCCCGGAATTTCTTGCCCCAGCAGGGCGTCGGTGATGCGTACAAACTCTGACATGTTCGACACCGCGACTGAAATATCGTGTTTGATATTGAGCCCTTCTTCAGCTTGCGCCAGCGGAATACTTTCGCGCACATGCCAAAGCTGTTTGGCTTGCGCCAGGCTTTCAGCCACCACGGCGTCGCTGACGCAACGGCTCTCCAGCGCGGCTTCCAGCAGGCGTTCAAATTGCACGCGGGCATGGGCTTCAGACTCTTGGTCTGAGCATTCGAGCAGCACGCAAAACGCGGCTGTTTCATACAGCGGCACTTTGAGCTGGCTGAAGTGTTGGGCCACCAAGCTGAGCGCAAATTGACCCATGACTTCAAAGCCTGTGAGGCCCGCACCGAGGTGCTGGTGCGCCATGCCCAGCAGTTTGACGGCGTCGTCCATGGAGCCGACGGCAGCCCAAGCCGTGAGGCGCGCGGCGGGCAAGGGGTAGAGCTTCAACGTGGCGGCGGTGATGATGCCCAAAGTGCCTTCGCTGCCGATGTACAAATCACGCAGGTCGTAGCCGGTGTTGTCTTTGCGCAGACCTGACAGGCCGTGCCAGATGTCGCCAGCCGCGGTGACAACTTCTAGCCCTAAGCACAAGTCGCGGGCGTTGCCGTAGCGCAGCACTTGCGTGCCGCCCGCGTTGGTGGCGAGGTTGCCGCCGATAGTGCAGCTGCCCTCTGCGGCCAAGCTCAGCGGAAACAAAAAGCCGGCTTGACGCGCGGTGTCTTGCAGGCTTTGAAGAATGCAGCCAGCTTCAACCGTGATCGTCAGGTTGGCCGGGTCTATCTCGCGGACGGATCTCAGGCGTTGCAGGCTCAGCAACACTTGCTGGCCGGTGCCGTCCGGAATGGAACCGACCACCAGGCCGGTGTTGCCACCTTGCGGCACCAAGCTCACTTGGGCTGCCACGCAGGCTTTGACGATGCGCGCCACTTCGTCGGTGTTGGCAGGGCGCACCACGGCCAGGGCTTTGCCACGCTCGCGTTTGCGCCAGTCCATTTCCCACGCTTGCAGGTCGCCCTCAGTGAGGACGTGGGCATCGCCGCAAATGCTGCGAAGGGTTTGTAAAAAATCGTTGTTCATGATGTTTGGGCGGGTAAATCAGCGGAGGCTGCTGGTTTTTTCAGGCGAACCCGAACATGCAGGGCGCAGGCGACAAACAGCAGCAGGCAGAGCGCTATCTCCAGCATGGCCAGGTAATTGCTCGGGGCCACGTCGCTCCAGGCGCGGACCACGCCTTCGGTGAAGTAAATCCACACAAACAAACTGAGCCAGCGGTAGGTGTACATGCGGTTTTTGAGTACCCCCGCCAGCGGCAACACCAGCGGCAGTACTTTGAGCGCCAGCAGTGAGCCGCCAGGCCGAATCGGCGCGAGCCACATCTCCCAAGCCAAGCCAAGGGCGATCAGCCCGGTCAGGCTGGCCACGGCCAGCCAGCGTGTGATATCAATTTTTCGGGTTTTGTCCATGAGGATGGCATGATACCGGTCATGAAATTGAAGCAGCTTTTAGCCGACCTATCGCATTTCCCGTGGCGGGACACCGCGATCACGCTGCGCAAGCGTTTCCGCGATGACCACATGGGTTTGACGGCCAGTAGTCTGACCTTCACTACCTCGATTGCGTTGGTGCCGTTTTTCACGGTCGCGCTGGCCATCTTCACGGCTTTCCCGATGTTTGCCAAGTTGCAGGGTTCGCTGCAGGTGTGGCTGGTGGAAAGCCTGATTCCAGACAACATTGCGCGGCAGGTGTTGGGTTACTTGACACAGTTCAGCCGGCAGGCCAGCAAGCTCGGTGTGGCTGGCTTGGCGATTTTGGTGGCGACTGCTGTGGCCATGATCTTCACGATCGACCGCACCTTCAATGGGATTTGGCGGGTGCGCAATCCCCGGCCTTTTGCGCAGCGGGTGTTGATTTACTGGGCCGCCGTGACGCTTGGACCGTTGCTGTTGGGGGCGAGTTTGGCTGCGACGTCTTATGTGTTGCCGTTCGCCCGTAACGGCCTGCCCGGACCGTCCGAGTGGCTTCAGTTTGTGCTTGATTCGCTGGAATTTGTAGCCTTGGCGGGCGGCATGGCATCGCTTTACCACTACATGCCGAACACCTATGTGAAGTGGGCGCATGCGTGGACCGGCGGGGTTTTTGTGGCGGTCGGGATTGCACTGGCCAAGAAAATTTTGACACTCTACTTGGGCATGGTGCCAACGTATTCCGTGGTGTATGGCGCCTTTGCCACCTTGCCGATCTTGCTGGTGTGGATTTATGTGGCGTGGATCATTGTGCTGATGGGTGCGGTGATCGCGGCTTATCTGCCCAGTCTGCTGGCCGGCGTGGCCAGGCGAGCCAGCGCCCATGGCTGGCGTTTTCAGTTGGCGCTGGAGCTCCTGCAATTGCTCGACACCACCCGCCGCAGCATGCCGCGTGGTCAGTTGGCGACTGACATGGCGCAGACCCTGAGTGTCGATTTATTGGAACTCGAGCGGTCGATTGAATCTTTGATTCGACTGCAGTGGATTGGCCAACTGGCAGACACTGAGGAGGACAACGAGCCGCGATATGTCTTGTTGGTTGATCCGGATCAAACGCCCTTAGAGCCGCTGGTGAACGAGCTGCTGCTTGACAAGACGGAGGCAACGCACAAGCTCTATTCAAGTGCCGGTTGGGCTGAGACCCGTTTGCGCGAGGTTCTCTGAGCTGTAGGACAAGGCCCGGATGCGCGTCATCCATTCGCTCAACCGTTCGCGGAATCGGTTGTTGAGCCCTGCTTTGCGCTAGCATGAATCTCTACCCGTCAACAGGAGAGAACCCCTTATGCAAGTCCAAATTAACACTGATAAAAACATCAAAGGCGGGCTGCCGCTCAGCAACCACGTACAGTCTTTACTTGAAACGCGGCTGCGCCGATT
>CANCCE010000291.1 GCA_947374505.1 Comamonadaceae bacterium
GATTCGCGCAGGGCTTTGCCCGGCTTGAAGTGCGGGACACGTTTTTCAGGAATAGCCACGCTCTCGCCAGACCGGGGGTTGCGTCCCATGCGGGGCGGCCGGTGGCTGACGGAAAAACTGCCGAAGCCGCGAATCTCGATTCGGTGGCCACGCACCAGCGCATGGCTCACAGCGTCAAGAATTGTCTTGACGGCGTGTTCAGCGTCTCTGTGGGTGAGTTGGCGAAAACGGTTGGCCAGTTCTTCAACAAGGTCTGAGCGGGTCATTGAATGGTGGGGAAAATAGTCTGAATAAAAATAGCCAACAGAAAAAAAGAAAGCGGGACAAAAAACCCCTTGAAGGTCAATCGCCCCGCCCGCTTTTTAAGTTGTCAAGACTTAGCTGTTGTTGTCCAGCTTAGCGCGCAGCAATGCGCCCAGGCTGGTCAGACCGGAGCTTTCGCGCGCGGACTGTTGGTTCAGCGTGGTCATGGCTTCCTGCTGGTCAGCGTTGTCTTTGGCTTTGACCGACAGCTGGATGTTGCGGGTCTTGCGATCCACGTTCACCACAACAGCCGAGACTTCGTCGCCTTCTTTCAGCACGTTGCGCGCATCTTCAACGCGGTCACGGCTGATTTCGCTGGCACGCAGGTAGCCAATGATGTCTTCGCCCAGATCGATCTCGGCGCCTTTGGCGTCAACAGTCTTGACCTTGCCGGTCACGATCGCACCTTTGTCGTTGATCGACACGAAGGTGGTGAACGGATCGGAGTCAAGCTGCTTGATGCCCAGGGAGATACGCTCGCGGTCGACATCGACAGCCAACACAATCGCTTCGACTTCCTGGCCCTTTTTGTAGTTGCGAACAGCGGCTTCGCCGGTTTCGTTCCACGACAAATCAGACAGGTGAACCAAGCCGTCGATACCGGCAGCCAGACCCACAAAGACGCCGAAGTCGGTGATCGACTTGATCGGGCCTTTGACGCGGTCGCCGCGCTTGGTATCTTGTGCAAACTCTTGCCAAGGGTTGGCTTTGCATTGCTTCATGCCCAGGGAAATGCGGCGCTTGTCTTCGTCGATTTCCAGAACCATGACTTCGACTTCGTCGCCCAGAGCGACGAGCTTGTTCGGGGCCACGTTTTTGTTGGTCCAGTCCATCTCGGACACGTGGACCAGACCTTCGATACCTGGCTCGAGTTCAACAAATGCGCCGTAGTCAGCGATGTTGGTGATCTTGCCAAACAGGCGTGTGGCCTGTGGGTAGCGACGGGAAACGCCCATCCATGGGTCGTCGCCCATTTGCTTCAGACCCAGTGAGACACGGTTTTTCTCGGTGTCGAACTTCAGGATCTTGGCCACGATTTCTTGGCCAGCTGTCACCACTTCGCTTGGGTGACGGACACGGCGCCATGCCATGTCGGTGATGTGCAGCAGACCGTCAATGCCGCCGAGGTCAACGAACGCACCGTATTCGGTGATGTTCTTGACGACGCCTTTGACAGACGAGCCTTCTTTGAGGGTTTCCATCAGCTTGGCGCGTTCTTCGCCCATGCTGGCTTCGACCACTGCGCGGCGTGACAGCACAACGTTGTTGCGCTTGCGATCGAGCTTGATGACCTTGAACTCCATGGTCTTGTTCTCGTAGGGAGTCAAGTCCTTGATAGGGCGTGTGTCGATCAGCGAACCTGGCAGGAAAGCGCGGATGCCGTTGACCAGAACGGTCAAGCCACCTTTGACTTTGCCGCTGGTCTGGCCAGTGACAAATTCGCCGGATTCGAGGGCTTTTTCCAGGCTCATCCACGATGCCAAGCGCTTGGCTTTGTCGCGGCTCAGCAGGGTGTCGCCGTAACCGTTTTCGACCGAGTCGATGGCCACAGCCACGAAGTCGCCAACCTGGACTTCGAGTTCGCCTTGGTCGTTTTTGAATTCTTCGAGAGGCACATAGGCCTCGGATTTCAGTCCGGCATTGACGACAACGTGGTTGTGGTCGATGCGAATGACTTCAGCAGTGATAACCTCGCCCGTGCGCATTTCGGAGCGCTTGAGGGATTCTTCAAATAGGGCGGCAAAAGATTCAGACATTGATTTTCCTAATCCATAGAACAGTGTTCCGACAGCGGAATTGCTATCGTTTTTAGAGCTGACTACGGCGGTTTGGTGCGGCTTTTGACAAGACCGCGGGTTAAGTTATGAACCAGCTGAAGAGGCTTCAGATGGGCCGGGTGCTGCGCCACCAGTCAATCAAGATATCGGTTGATGACTCAATCGAGATCTCAGAATTGTCGAGTAGCTTGGCGTCTTGAGCAGGTTTCAAGGGGGCGCTTTGACGTGATGAGTCACGCAGATCACGAGCTTCCAAGTCCTTTTCAATGTCTTTCAGTATAGCTGGAATACCCTTTGAAATCAACTGCTTATGCCTGCGCTCGGCGCGGTGCAGGGCACTGGCCGTGAGGAAGACTTTGAGTGCTGCGTCAGGGAAGATTTCGGTACCCATGTCGCGGCCGTCGGCGACCAGTCCTGGCAGTTGCCGAAAGCCGCGTTGCAGCGCCAGCAAAGCGGCCCGAACAGCCGGGTGAACCGACACTTGCGAGGCTGCCATGCCGGCGCTTTCGGTGCGGATGGCGTCGGACACGTCTTCGCCAGCCAGCAAAATCTGGTCGCCGACAAAGCGCACTGGCAGCGTGGCGGCGATGGCGGCAACCCCGTTCGCGTCTGACAGAGCGACGCCTGCGCGGCTGGCTGCAAAGGCTGCCAAGCGGTAGAGCGCGCCGGAGTCGAGGTAGTGGTAGCCGAGCCGGTGCGCGGCCACGGCAGCCAGCGTGCCTTTGCCGGAAGCGGTGGGGCCGTCAATGCTGAGCACCGGTATATCGGCCGGCCGGGCCTGCGCGACTGAAAACAGGGTTTCAAAATAATCCGGGAAGGTCTTGGCCACGCATTTGGGGTCCAGAATGCGCACCGGCAGGCCGGCCGGGTTGAAGGCGGCCAGCGAGAAACACATGGCGACGCGGTGGTCGTCGTAGGTGTGAATGGCGGCGCTGTGCCATTGTTTCGGCGGCGTGATGCGGATGAAGTCCGCGCCTTCTTCAACCTCTGCTCCGAGCTTGCGCAGCTCGCAGGCCATGGCGGCAATGCGGTCTGTTTCTTTGACGCGCCAACTGGCGATGTTGCGCAACGT
>CANCCE010000292.1 GCA_947374505.1 Comamonadaceae bacterium
GGAACAATCGCGCCATCACAGCCTTTGGCCGCAGTAGCAGGGGTCCAAGAGGCACCACGCCAGCACAGGTCACCGGCGCCGTTTTTCCAAGCCAGTTCGCCAGTACCGTTGCGCCAGTTGTCGACGGATTGAGCACCCGCGGCGGTAACAATCGCTACTGAAGCGAACAACACTGCCAATTTATTGAGATTCTTCATAGTTGTCCTCTGAGAGTTGCCGCAGCAGGGCTGCGATGACTGAATTGCTAATTTAAATTAACACGCTTTGAATGACCATCACCCCGAGCGTTACAACAATTGTGCCATACGGATCATTGGCTAAAACCAGGGTCAAGGCCTTGTCCCACACGAATGCATCCTTTATTCTTCATTTATGTTGCATGCCAGCTACAAAATATTAGGTGGATAGAGGCCGTAAAATGTCGGGTTGCATAAACTCAGCCTAGCTGGGTTGTGTTTTCGCCTCATCCAAGCATTTTGCTTATTTTGCGACTTCTCTCAGGCCCTCCATGACCCAGTTTGCCAAAGAAACCCTCCCCATCAGCCTGGAAGAGGAAATGCGGCGCAGCTACCTAGATTACGCCATGAGCGTGATCGTCGGGCGTGCGCTGCCAGACGCTCGCGATGGACTCAAGCCCGTCCACCGCCGTGTTTTGTTTGCCATGCACGAGCTCAACAACGACTGGAACAAACCCTACAAAAAATCAGCCCGCATCGTTGGTGACGTGATTGGTAAATACCATCCGCACGGCGACAGCGCGGTCTACGAAACCATCGTTCGCATGGCGCAGGATTTTTCCCTGCGCCACCTGTTGGTTGACGGTCAAGGTAACTTCGGCTCGGTCGATGGTGACAACGCAGCGGCCATGCGTTACACCGAAATCCGCATGTCCAAAATTGCCCACGAGCTGCTGGCTGACTTGGACAAAGAAACGGTAGATTTCGGCCCCAACTACGACGGCAGCGAATACGAGCCGCTGGTCATGCCGGCCAGATTCCCGAATTTACTGGTCAATGGATCCTCCGGCATCGCCGTTGGTATGGCCACCAACATTCCACCGCACAACCTCAATGAAGTGGTCGACGCCTGCCTGCACATGCTGAAGCACCCGGACGCCACCATTGATGACTTGATCGAGATCATCCCGGGCCCCGACTTTCCGACCGCCGGCATTATTTACGGCATCAACGGTGTCCGCGACGGTTACCGCACCGGTCGCGGCCGGGTCGTGATGCGCGCCAAATGCCACTTTGAAGACATCGACAAAGGCCAGCGCCAGTCCATCATCGTTGACGAGCTGCCTTACCAGGTCAATAAGAAAACGCTGCAAGAGCGCATGGCCGAGCTGGTCCACGAAAAGAAGATCGAAGGCATCAGCCACATCCAAGATGAGAGCGACAAATCAGGCATGCGTCTGGTGATCGAACTCAAACGCGGTGAAGTGCCGGAAGTGGTGCTCAACAACCTTTACAAGCAAACGCAGTTACAAGACAACTTCGGCATCAACATGGTGGCGCTGGTGAATGGTCAGCCCAAACTGTGTAACTTGAAGGATTTGATCGAGGTCTTCCTGTCGCATCGTCGTGAAGTGGTGACGCGCCGCACAATCTACACCTTGCGCAAAGCCCGCGAACGCGGCCATGTGCTCGAAGGTCTGGCTGTCGCCCTGGCGAATATTGACGACTTCATTGCCATCATTCGCAATGCACCTACACCGCCGGTTGCCCGGGCTGAGTTGATGCTCAAACCATGGGACAGCCAATTGGTCCGCGAGATGCTGATTCGCACGCGCGCTGATGGCGATGTGGTCAATGCAGACGACTACCGGCCTGACGGACTTGAGCGCGAATTTGGCATGGGTGCCGATGGCCTGTACCGGCTCTCAGAAGTACAAGCCCAAGAAATTCTGCAGATGCGTCTGCAGCGCCTGACCGGTTTGGAGCAAGACAAGATCGTCGTCGAGTACAAGGAAGTCATGGCGGAGATCGACGATCTGCTGCACATTTTGGCCCACCCTGAGCGCGTCTCCACCATCATTGGCGAGGAACTGACAGCGGTCAAAACAGAATTCGGCCAGACAAAACTTGGCGCCCGCCGCAGCCTGATTGAGCACAGCTCGTTTGACCTGAGCACCGAAGACCTCATCACACCCACCGACATGGTGGTGACCTTGTCGCATCTGGGCTACGTCAAGAGCCAGCCCTTGAGTGAATACCGCGCACAAAAACGCGGTGGTCGCGGCAAGCTGGCCACAGCCACCAAGGAAGACGACTGGGTCGACCAACTCTTCATCGCCAACACGCACGACTACATGCTGTGCTTCTCCAACCGCGGTCGCCTTTACTGGCTCAAGGTGTGGGAAGTTCCAGCCGGTTCGCGCGGTTCGCGCGGCCGCCCGATTGTCAATATGTTCCCTTTGCAAGAAGGCGAAAAAATCACGGTTGTGCTGCCATTGACCGGCGACAACCGCAGCTTTCCGGCAGATCGTTATGTCTTCATGTCGACCTCCATGGGCACTGTCAAAAAGACACCGTTGGATGACTTCAATAACCCGCGCAAGGCTGGCATCATTGCCGTCGCCCTTGACGACAACGACTACCTGATCGGCGCTGCGCTGACAGACGGCAAGCATGACGTGATGCTGTTCTCGGACGGCGGCAAGGCTGTGCGTTTTGACGAAAACGACGTTCGCCCGATGGGCCGCACGGCCCGCGGCGTGCGCGGCATGATGCTGGAAGACGGCCAAAATGTCATCGCCATGCTGGTCGCAGAAGACGAGTTGCAAAGCGTGCTGACGGCCACTCAAAACGGCTACGGCAAACGCACCTCGATTGACGAATACACACGTCACGGACGCGGCACCAAGGGCATGATCGCGATCCAGCAAAGCGAGCGAAATGGCAAGGTTGTGGCCGCCACGCTGGTTCACCCAGACGACGAGATCATGCTCATCACCGACCGCGGCGTGCTGGTTCGTACCCGCGTCAGCGAGATTCGTGAAATGGGTCGCGCTACCCAAGGCGTGACCCTGATCGGACTCGACGACGGCTCGCAATTGAGCGGCCTGCAACGCATTGTTGAAAACGACGCCACATTGGACGATGCGGAACCTAATGACAACAACGACACCCATCCGGAAGCCAC
>CANCCE010000293.1 GCA_947374505.1 Comamonadaceae bacterium
TCAGCCACTACTTGTTCGACTACTCGCCCGACATGGAGTACCTGGAAATCGTCTCGCCAGCGGACTTCAAATCGATTGATGTTGAGCCGGTGTGCGCCATTCCGGCGGCCACACCCTGGACGACTTGAACAGCCTCAAAACTCCGCATCCAGTTCATCGATGTCGTCAGGCTCTTTGTGGGCCTCGGCGATCCATTCTTGCAAGGCAGGCAGCGCCATGATGCGCTTGACATAGGCTGCGCTGGCTTTGTCCAGAGGGATGTCATAAGTCAAAAACCGGGTGACCACGGGCGCGTACATCGCGTCCGCCAATGAGACTTCTTTGCCAAACAAATACGGCCCACCGTATTGGCCCAAACACTCTGTCCAGATCTCCAGCACACGGTCAATGTCGGCCTGAGCCCGCGACCAAACTTTAAAGCCCGGAAAATGCGCCTTGATGTTCATCGGCAAGGCCGAGCGCATAGAGGCAAAACCGGAATGCATTTCGCCGGAAATCGCACGGCAATGCGCTCGAGCGGCAGCGTTGGCGGGCAGCAACTGTGCATCGGGTTTGATCTCGTTGAGGTACTCGCCAATCGCCAGCGTGTCCCACACCTTCACACTGCCGTGCTGCAAGGATGGCACCAACATGCTCGATGACAGCAGCAGCATTTCTGCCTTCATGGCTGGGTCGTCAGGTGAGATCACTTTTTCAGTGAACGGCAGCCCGGCAAGCTTGGCCATCAGCCAGCCGCGCAAGGCCCAAGCACCATAGTTTTTACTGCTGATCGTCAAAACGGCTTTAGCCATACGGTCTCCAGAAGGTTCGTGAATTGAAACTTTCGCACCGCCCGAGATTCGCCGCGGACGCGGTGCCGTTGGGCGTCATCCCGCAAGGGTTGTGCCAAGCCGCGTTAGCGCTGGTGCTGGCCCGTAACTTGCCTGCTAATGCACCATCTGGGTCACAAGCCCGCCACCTGAAGATCGCCCATGCTGTACCAAGCTTTTCAAGCCCATTCCGATCTGATGTCGCCGTTTCGGCAAATGGCCCAAAGCGGCAGCGCCGCTTTTTGGTTCAGTGACACAGAGGGCAGTTGGCTGCGAAAGATGTCCGCCTCGATGGACGTTTTTTCGCGGCTGAAAGTCACACATGCCAGGCCGGCTTACGGCATCAACACCGTTAAGATTGGAGAGCGCGAACTGGCCGTGACGGAAGAAACCGTGCTGAGCCTGCCCTTCGGCACCTTGCTGCGCTTCAAAAAAGAAGCTGCCGCTGATCGCCAGCATCAGCCCGCTGTGCTGCTGGTGGCGCCCTTGTCTGGGCACTTTGCAACGCTGCTGCGCGAAACCGTGCGCACCTTGCTGCAAGACCACGACGTCTACATCACCGACTGGCACAACGCACGCGATGTGTCTCTCACGCACGGTGGCTTTGGACTTGATGACTACATCGACCACATGATCCGCTTCACACAAACCATCGGGCCGGGCACCCATCTGGTGGCGGTGTGCCAGCCCTGCGTGGCGGCCTTGGCGGCGACAGCCCTGATGGCGGAAGACAACGACCCCGCGCAACCGCGCAGCCTGACGCTGATGGCCGGCCCGGTCGATTGCCGCGTCAATCCCACCGAAGTCAACAAACTCGCCACCAGCAAGCCGATCGAGTGGTTCGAGAAAAATTTGATCAGCCGTGTGCCCATGCAACACGCCGGCCATATGCGCCGCGTGTACCCTGGCTTTGTGCAGCTCAGTGCGTTTTTGAGCATGAACCCGGAGCGCCATAAAAAGTCATTCCAAGACCTGTACCAGCACTTGGTCGATGGCGATGTGGAGAAAGCCAACATGATCCGGGTGTTCTATGACGAATACCTCGCAGTGAACGATTTACCGGCGGAGTTTTACTTGGAGACGGTCGAAAAAGTCTTTCAAACCTACGACTTGACTGAAGGCAAATTGCAATACCGGGGCCGCACCGTCAAACCGGCAGCCATCAAGCGCACCGCGTTGATGACGGTCGAAGGTGAACGTGACGATATTTGTTCAGTCGGTCAGACCGTGGCCGCACTGGACTTGTGCACCAGCCTGCGCCCCACCCTGAAAACGCACCATATTCAAACCGGTGTCGGCCATTACGGTGTGTTCAGCGGACGCAAATGGAACCAACAAATTTACCCGAGAGTGCGCGAGATGATTCACGCCAACCAAGGTTAGCCAAAGGTTGTCAGGCCTGTTTGGCTTCGGCTTCGGCCGGCCAGTCGCGAATGTAGGCCTTGAGCATCTGGTTTTCAAAATTCTGACTGTCAACCACCGCCTTGGCGACGTCATAAAAACTGATCACGCCCATCAGCACTTTCTCGTCCATCACGGGCAAGTAGCGCGCGTGATGGTCCAGCATCATGCGGCGAACGTCGTCAATTTCGGTGTCCGGCGTGCACGTCAGCGGCTGGTCGTCCATGGCTTTGCCAACCAAAGCGCTGCCAATTTCACCGCCATTTTTAACAATGCACTGAATGACTTCGCGAAAGGTCAGCATACCAACCAGTTGGCCGGACGCCATCACCACCAGTGAGCCGATGTCTTTTTCGGCCATGGTTTTGGTGGCGCTCGCCAACGGTTCGTCGGGTTGAACTGTGTAAAGGGTAGTCCCCTTCACCCGCAAAATGTCTGCGACTTTCATGACAGGTCTCCTCGTGGTTTTTATTCAGTGTCAATATAGCCCAGAATCGAGTTCCATATTGAAACAGTTAGTCGAATTTTTCACCCGGTTTACCCCGCGGGTCGTCGATCTGACTCAAGGTGCTGTCGAGTAAACGCTCGAGCTTTTCACAGGCACCGGTCAGGGCTTGGTCCAAGTTGCTGGCAACATGGGTCACCGCCAGCGGCTGCAAGCCGCGCGGCCGGGCTTCCATCACGCAGCGCTTGTCATCACCGCCGGATCCTGGCTTGTGGCCGTTGTCGTCGCTCAAGTGCGCTTCAATGCGGGTCAGCCGGTCACGAAATCGGCGCAGCCGCGTTTCAAGTAAAGACTGTACGTGGTTGCTGAGCGGCAGCCCGCCTTTGATGTTTTTATCAGTGTTAATTTGGACTTGCATAAGGGGTTCTCTCCTGTTGACGGGTAGAGATTCATGCTAGCGCAAAGCAGGGCT
>CANCCE010000294.1 GCA_947374505.1 Comamonadaceae bacterium
GCACCAAAGATCGTCAAAATAATCCAAACCCAAACCTGCGCAGTGTCGCTCGTCAAAAATGCGGTCGCTAAAGCACTCACAGCCATCACGCCACCCAGCAGCGCCAGTGTTTGCCGCGCGCCCAACCAGCGGTCAGCAACATAGCCCCAAGCCACCCGCCCGATCACACCACCGGCTTGTGTGAAAGACAAAGCAACCCCTGCGCCAACCAAGCCGTATGACAAATCATCGAACAAATAAGTCACCAGATAGGTACTGAGCGACAGCTGGACCACGGAAAAAGCAAATGAACAACCCGCCATGGTGGCCAAAGCCCGATGCGCCAACACCAGCTTGATGGGCTGAGCAAAGCTCCCCAACCTGAAGGACTGGCCCACTTTTCGATCGCCATCAAGTTCTAGGCGCAATGGCTGCGCCAACAAGGCGCACAACCCACACGCTACGGCCACCATCACCAGACTGGCTTGCCAATTTACAGTCAGCAGCAACAGGGGAACGATAGCGCCGGCCATCATGCCGCCCAACGGCACACCGGTCTGTTTGACTGAGAAAACGAGCGACATCTGGTGGGGCGGAGTGGTGCGCGCCAGCAAATGCGAACTTGCCGGCGTGATAGGGCCATAGCCCAAGCCGATCAACACAGCGCCCATGAAGACCGCCGGCAACCAGGGCACAGCACACAACAACAGGCCGAAGGCGCAAATCAGCAAGCTGATTTGACTGACCCGAATCGCCCCAAATCGCGCAACAGTTGCACCGGCCAGCAGGGTCGACATCAAGGCACCGCCGTAGCAGATGGCGATGTACACGCCGACCAAGGCCGGTGAAACCCCCAAGGCTTTGGCCGCCAATGGCGCCATCACCGGCAGCGTCAACAATGCCATGGACGTCATGGCTTGAATCAACAAAGTGATTAAAAGGGGCCACCAACTACCCATGACGTCGCGCCCCCATGGAGGCGTCTGCGATCCTTCTCACTGAGGTTCGATCTTGGCCTCTTGAATCGCCTTTGCCCACTTGGCAGTTTCAGCCTTCGAGCGCTGAGCCAGCGCCTCAGGCGTGCCAGGCTCGGTCTCAAATCCGAGGGCGGCAAAGCGCTCGAGGATGTCTTTGTTGCCAGCTGCGATATTGATGGCGCGGTTCAACTTCAAGATGATGTCGCTGGGTGTGCCGGCAGGGGCGAACACCGCAAAATAAGCAATCAACTCGTAGTCCTTCAGGCCCAGTGCTTCGTTCACCGTTGGAAGTTCAGGAATCGCTTTAGAACGCTTGGTCGACGTCACGGCCAAACCGCGCACCTTGCCAGCTTTGACCTGCGGCAGCATGACCGCAAAGTCAGCGGTGAACAGATTCACTTGACCGCCAATCAGGTCGGTCATCGCAGCCGGACCGCTTTTGTACGGGATGTTGGTCATTTTGATATTGGCCATGCTGGCCAGCACCTCTGTCGACACCAGCTGAGACGTACTGGCGCTGGCAAAAGTGACGAAGGTCGGCTTGGCCTTGGCCAAAGCAACAACCTCTTTCAGGGTTTTAGCGGGATAGTCGTTGTTGATCGCCACGATCAACGGCACCGAGCCCAGGTAGGCGACAGGCGCAAAAGCCGTGTCCTGGTCATACGGCAGCTTTTTCATCAGACTTTTCAGCGCAGCATTGGTGCTGTTGGTGCCGACCAAAATGGTGTAGCCGTCAGGCGCAGACTTGGCCACAAAGTCGGCGCCCAACATGCCGTTGACACCGGCCTTGTTGTCGACGATCACTGGTTGCTCGAGAATTTCAGAGATCTTGGCGGCAAAGGCGCGCGCAATCTGGTCGGTCGCGCTGCCGGCAGCAAACGGCACGATGGCTTTGATTGGCTTGCTCGGGTAGGTTTGAGCGCTGACCGTGACGGCATAGACACTCAGTACGGCAAGGCAGCCGCTGAGAAAGCAACGAGCCGCAGATTTAGTTTTCGCGTGGCGCGAGAATGAATTCATAAGAGTCTCCGAAAGTAAGCTTGTAATTATTACGCATCAAGGGGCAGATCCAGAATCGCTCAAAACCATGGCCAACAGACCTGAGGCCAGGCATTTTCCATGCGCGTCTAGCGCCAATGAACGAGTCACGCCGCCGCCCAAAGAACCATTCAAGACAAAATTAAGTGCGCCTAATTGCGGCAGACAGTAGCGTTCGACCGAGCCTTGAACGATGCCTTGGTAATGCACTTTCACACGTTCCGGGGTCAATAGCTTTTCAAGCAGCGGGTAGTGCTTGGCGTCATAAGCAATCACCGACAGCGTGCTGCGGTTACCTTTGTCGCCCGTACGGGCATGCGCGATGTCTCTGAGCAGCATGTCAATTCTCCAAAACCAATACAGAAGGTATCACCCATTCACGCGGAATCAACACCGACGCGGCAGCCACGACTTCGCGCACGGTCTTGGTGGCACCACCGCCACTCGCCGGGCCATTCAGGTACAGCGCTTCAACCTCATTGACAACGTCCTGCGCTTGCTCGGCCGTTGGAACTCGCATAGCCACGCGCAAACGAACTTCGCTCGGCTCGCTCCCAGGCATGATGCGATCGCCCAAGATGGTGTTGACACCGATCAGTTCATAGCGGCTTTCGCAGTCACCAAAACCAGCTTCGTTCAAACGAATCCGCAACACATCCAAGGCCAACTGACCGCGCGCTGCAGCGCCGGGGCCGGCATACGATATCTGGCCGTCGGCGATGAAACCTTCGCGGTGACCGACAGTGACTTTCAATGTGTCCGGGCGCGGCTGCCCTGCCCCGCCACTCACTTGGACGCGGTTTGGACCGATCTGTGTCAAACAAACTTGCGAAAAATCAGCCACCACATCAGGTTGCAAATAGCGCGCTGGATTTTCAATTTCGTAGAGCAATTGCTCCGTGCACGTGGCTCTGGTGACGCAGCCACCAGAGCCAGCCACCTTGGTGATCACGGCATCGCCGGACGCAGCAACTTCAGCCAACGGAAAACCGAGGTGGGCCAAGTCCGGCACATCCCGAAAACCGGGGTCGGCAAAGTAACCGCCCGTGATTTGCCCAGCGCATTCCAACAAATGGCCGACCAACACGCCTTTGCCGAGCCGCGTCCAATCGTCTG
>CANCCE010000295.1 GCA_947374505.1 Comamonadaceae bacterium
TACCCCACCAGAGCTTGGCGCCGGGTGGCCGTCAGCATTTCGACCTGAAAAGAGCCCTTCCGACCTGGCACGTACACCTGCGCGGTCAGCTCATCAGGCAGCACTTTTATGCCGGCGTGTTGCGCCACCATGGCCAAGGCGGCGGGGCCGCATTGGAAATCATCTTGTGGAAAGAAAGGCACACCCGGAACGCTTGCAGAAACAGGGATGCCCATCGTTACAGCCGTTCCAACCGTTGAGATGGGAAAGTCGCGCGCGAGTTGGCTCACTTGAGGCGTCGCGCAGCCGGACAGTATCAGCACGGCCGCAACGAAAAACCCCGCCAAGGCGGGGTTCCGTTGCAGCGAGCGGCTGTCAGAGCCGTTCATCGAACCGATCGGGTGAAGGGGAAGACTTTGGTCAGGCCCATGATGTCGGTGACCAGCAAGACGATGAAGACGGTGAAGACCACACCGATCACGCCAGCGCCGGCAGGGGCCTGGTCAACACGCGAAGCCAATTGAGCCACTTCGGCGTCGGTCATGGCTTGCACCCGTTCGGTGGCAGCAGCGCTGCTGACGCCCTGACCTTCAAGCTCAGCGCGGACGTCATCACGGCTCAAAAATACCGTGACTTTGTCGCGGTTGCTCTTGGCTAGAGCGGATGGCACGGCAGCGACTTCTTCAGTCGAGACGAAGCCCGCGTGAGCTGCCATGGGCATGCCCATCAAAGTGGTGCTGGCCATCAGCAGGGAAGCCATCAGGCGTTTAAATGCGTTCATGTGGAAATCCTCGGGTAGACGTTGTGATGGAAAGTCCAGCTTAAACAGCTGAAATGATCCAGAAAATAAACTTATCGTCATAAAGATTGAAGATACTGTACATAAAAATAGACTTAAAAGTATTTACTTACGAATTATTTCGAATTAACCGCAGGCACGGCGTAAATCAGCCATTCGATCGGCCACTTGGTCCAAGTCCAGCGCATCTTCAGCGCGAGCAAGATAAGTTTCCAAGTCAATCAATGCGCGCTCCGGCTCGCCTAGTTCGGCCAACGCCAAGCCACGGTCGCGATGCTCAGACCAAGCCGTCGGGTGCAGCACCAGCAAACGGTCCAACACCGCGATCATGCGCGGCCAATCTTCTTGGGTTTTGTGGATGCCTTTGAGGTTGCGCAACATGCGCTCGATGATGTCGCGCGGTTCGGCAGCTTGCAAATAAAGGCCGATCGGTACCTCGGAATCATCCGCCAATGCATTGCGCTGACGATAAGGCTCGAGCCGCTCAGCCAAGTCCTCCCGGCTCAGGGACTGGCCGGTGAACGGGTCAATCACGACCTGCCCTTTGGGTAAGTTGACCTTGACCATGAAGTGCCCGGGAAAGGCCACGCCGCGCGCATTCAAGTCCAGGCCCACCGCCAGCTCAAGCCAAACCACCGCCAGCGTGATGGGTATGCCCCGCCGGGTGTGCAACACGGCATGGGGGAAACTGTTGTCGGGATCGTAGTAGTCGTTGACGTTGCCGCCAAAATTGAGATCGCGAAAGAAAAACTGGTTCAGCACGCGCAATTTTTGCAAGGCAGAAGCATCGAGCGGCAGGCGCCGTTTCAAGCGGGCCAGCAACTGATCGACCTCGCCCAGCACTTGTGCCACATCCAGCTCTGGGTATTCGTCCTGAGCCAAGCTGACAGCGGCTTCGAGCAGCGGAAAGTGCTCGTCGCTTTGCACCAAACTTGAAAAATATTGCAGCGGAGATGGAACGTCGAATTTCAATGGCATGCCGCTACTTTCTCACAAGTTTGGCCGACTCGCCGGCAAGGTCTCCGCTCAGCCCAAAGTGATCAGCGCCCAAACAGCTTGCGCACCTTCAGGCCGGTGGCCCGCAAGGCGCTGAAGTAAAGCACGGCGGAACCTAATAGGACCAAGGTCAGCAAGCCAATGCGTTGACCGTAAAGACTGCGCATGCTCGTCCAGCTAACAGCACTGGCGGCCCACCACAAAAAGGTTGCCAACAATGCACTGGCGAAAACAACCTGCAAGCCAAAACGACCCCAGCCCGGTAGCGGCTGATAACTGCCGCGGCGGATCAGGCCGATCAACAGCCAGCTCGCATTGATCAGCGCGCCAATGCCAATCGCCAGTGCCAAGCCAGCGTGCTGAAAATACGGTACCAGCACAAGGTTGAGCAATTGCGTGAGGACCAGCACCACGATGGCGATGCGCACCGGCGTCTTGATGTCTTGGTTGGCGTAGAAACCAGGTGCAAGCACCTTGATAGCGACCAGCCCGAGCAGGCCAAAGCCGTAGCCCATGAGCGCGTGCGTGGTCTGCAGCACATCAGCGTCCGTGAATGCGCCGTAGTGGTACAGCGTGGCCACCAGCGGCTGTGCAAAAGTCAACAAGGCCACCGCACTGGGGACAGCCAGCAAGACCACCAGCCGTAATCCCCAGTCGAGCATGGCGGAATATTTTTGCGTGTCGTTCGCGGCGCGGGCACCGGCGAGTTGCGGCATCAGCACGACACCCAAAGCGACACCGAGCAAGGCCGTCGGAAACTCCATCAAACGGTCGGCATAGGTCAGCCAACTGACGCTGCCGGCTTGCAAGTGCGAAGCAATTTGGGTGTTGATGAGCAGCGAGATTTGCGCCACGCTGACGCCGAGTAAAGCCGGCAACATGAGCTTGGCAATGCTGCGCGTGGCTGGATCGCTCCAAGCGGCGCGCACACCCGACACGCCCAGACGGATCTTGGGCAGCAAGCCAAGCCGCAGCAGCGCCGGAACCTGCACGGCGAGCTGCAGCAGGCCGCCGAGCATGACGCCAGCGCCCAGTGCATAGACTGGCTCAAGGCCCTGGGTTTTCAGCCAAGGCGCGCCGAACCAAGCGGCTCCAATCATGCTTAGATTCAGCAGCACCGGTGTGGCGGCAGGCACGGCAAAGCGCTTCCAAGTGTTGAGCACGCCAGCCGACAAAGCCACCAGTGACATGAAGCCGATGTAGGGAAACATCCAGCGCGTCATGACGACAGCCGCGTCGAAACCGCGCGGGTCTTGCTGCAAACCGCTGGCCATCGCCCAGACCAGCAGCGGCGCAGCTGCCACCCC
>CANCCE010000296.1 GCA_947374505.1 Comamonadaceae bacterium
AGCCACATGTGACGAAGCTCTTCACGCATGGTGACCATTTTGTCTAGCACCGGATGCTCTGCACGAACCTGAGCCAATTGCGTACGGGCTTCTGCGGGCACCTTGTCGGCGTCGCGGTGCAACCAGCGGTTGGCTAGTTTGAGTGCCGAAACATCTGCTTGACGCGCCTTCAGGGCTTGGATTTCTGCTTTGCCGGCGAGGCGGAGATCACGGGCAAAACGCGCCATGACTTCGTAACGATGAGCGATCAGTGCTTCCAAGGTCTTCTCATCAGCCACAGGGCGAATGCTACCGTGCTGAAGCTTAGGTGGAACCTTCTTGACACTGGCCAAGCCAACACTCTTCAAGATGGTGATGTACATCCAGCCGATGTCAAACTCGTAAGGTTTGATCGACAGCTTGGCAGAGGTTGGGTAGGTGTGATGGTTGTTGTGCAACTCTTCGCCGGCAATGACGATGCCCCATGGTGAAATGTTGGTGCTGGCATCTGGCGCCTCAAAATTGCGGTAGCCCCAGTAATGCGCGGCACCGTTGATAATTCCGGCAGCCATGATCGGCGTCCAGGCCATCTGCAAAGCCCAGACAGCCAGACCGCCAGCGCCAAACAATGCCAAGTCAATGATCATCATCAGGCCAACGCCTTGCCAAGAAAAGCGCGTGTACAAATTGCGTTCGATCCAGTCATTGGGTGTGCCGTGACCAAAACGAGCCATAGTTTCCAAGTTTTTGGATTCGGCACGGTAGAGCTCAGCACCCTGTGTCAGCACTTTCTTGATACCGTGAACGTGTGGGCTGTGCGGATCTTCAGCCTGTTCGCATTTAGCGTGGTGCTTGCGGTGAATGGCCGCCCACTCTTTGGTGACTTGACCCGTTGTCAGCCACAACCAAAAACGGAAAAAATGCGAAGCTATCGGATGCAAGTCCAATGACCGATGGGCTTGATGGCGATGCAAGAAAATGGTCACACTGATCATCGTGATGTGCGTCACAGCCAAGGCGAACAGGACAATCTGCCACCAAGCGATGTTCCAGAGGCCGTGAGCCAGCCAGTCAAGACCAGCGTCAAATAAAGTCATAAAAGTCCTTATAAAGAATTCGTAGCAACCAGCCCTAACGGGGCAAAGCGTTTCGAACACTCAACATTGTAGGCTGACAAGGCAAAAACACCAAGTCATCGAAGAGAATATAGCAAGTTAGCTTAAAGCGTTAAAAATTGTCTTCAAGCAGGTAACTTTCAAGATCTGCAGCGATCTTCAGACCTCAATTGGGGGCGAATCTGCCTTTTTCCAGACTGCAGCGAAGAAACCGTCGGTCTGATGCTGATGCGGCCAAAGCCGCAAAAATGCGCCGGAGCACAGTTTCGGTGCATTCTCAACACCGGCTTGCGTCAAGACCTCAGCCGCTTGGAGCAAATGAAAGCCCGGGTTAGCCGCGCTGAAGGCCTCTGCAATGTTCTCGTTTTCTTCTTTTAGCAAGCTGCAAGTGGCATACACCAAACGACCGCCCGGCTTCAGAAGCCTAGCGGCGCTTTGCAAAATCGCCGTTTGCTTGGCCGACAACTCAGCAATCAGCTTGGGATTTTGTCGCCATTTGAGATCTGGATTACGGCGCAAAGTTCCCAGGCCGGAACAAGGCGCATCGACCAAAACACGGTCAATTTTGCCGGCCAGACGTTTGATCCGGTCATCGCGCTCATGCGCAATCGCTACCGGATGCACGTTAGACAGGCCGCTTCGGGCCAGTCGTGGTTTCAGCGCATCAAGACGATGGCCAGAGGTATCGAAGGCGTAAAGCCTGCCGGTGCCGCGCATGCTGGCACCCAGGGCCAGCGTTTTTCCGCCTGCGCCGGCACAGAAGTCAACGACCATTTCGCCGCGCTTGGCATCGACCAGCACCGCCAGCAACTGCGAGCCTTCATCCTGAACCTCAATCGCGCCACGGGTGAAAGTGTCGAGCTTGCCAAGTTGAGCCTTGTCGCGCACGCGCAAGCCCCAAGGAGAAAACGGGGTGGCGGTGGTCACGACGCCCGCCTTGGCCAGCTCTTTTTGAACATCAGCGCGCTTGTCTTTGAGCGTGTTGACGCGCAAATCGAGACCGGCGGGCGCGTTCAGGCTGTCGACGAGTGGCCAGAAATCAGCGCCGAGTTGTTCGCGCAGCGAATCGACCAGCCACTGCGGCAGGTTGTGCCGGTGCAGTTCCATCAAGTCCGATGGTTTGACTTGGTCACAGCGGGACAGCCAGTCTTTTTCCTGGTCGTTCAAGGCGCCCAGTAAAAAGTCACGTTCGGCAGCAAAGCCCAGAATCGCCAAACGGCGCTCAATCGGGCCGCTGCCAGACTGGGCCAGATTGGTGAACAAGGACTTTTTGCGCAGCACGGTGTAGATGGTTTCAGCCACGGTGGCGCGCTCTCTGGGGCCGAGGCGCTGCTCACGAAAATGGCGCGACACCACCATGTCGGCAGGGTGATCGAATTTAAGAACCTGCTTGATAAGCTCGGAACAACTGTCTAATAGGGCGTTAGGGTGCATGCCGGTATTGTCCCACTGAGCTCATGCGTGCGCCCGCGCCAGCAATCACTCCTCACGAAAAACACCATGCCAGACACCTTGCCCACCCTGATCGAAACACCAAAGGGCCTGTACCGGCACTACAAAGGCCTGATGTATGAAGTCCTCGGCACCGTCCGCCACAGCGAGAGCTTGGAGCCCATGACCTTGTACCGGGCGCTTTACGGCGAACGCGGCATGTGGGTCAGGCCAGCTGCCATGTTCGAAGAAGAGGTGGTGATTGATGGTTTAAGGCAAGCACGCTTTGCACGCCAGCCGGACTGAAGCCTTTGCAGTCGATAATCGTGGGTTATGTCTGACACCATCGAAATCGAAAAACAAGTCAAGCGCCGCCGCACGTTTGCCATCATTTCCCACCCTGACGCGGGTAAAACCACGCTGACTGAAAAGCTCTTGCTGTTTTCGGGCGCGATTCAAATCGCCGGCTCGGTCAAGGCCCGCAAGGCCGCACGCCACGCCACCAGCGACTGGATGGAGATTGAAAAGCAACGCGGTATTTCGGTCGCCAG
>CANCCE010000297.1 GCA_947374505.1 Comamonadaceae bacterium
TCGATCTGGCCGCCAAGCAAGTCATTCGTGGCCGGGCCCATGCCCTTGTAAGGCACGTGAACGATCTGGATGCCCGCGGCATCTGAAAACAACTCCGTCGCAAAGTGATTGATGCTGCCGGAGCCCGATGTGCCGTAGTTCAGCTTGCCAGGATTGGCTTTGGCATGGGCCACAAGATCACCAATGGTCTTGAATGGAGACGTCACGGGCACCGTCACCAGCAGCGGACCTTTGGCCAGCATGGCCACCGGCTTGAAACTTTTCACGGCATCGTATTGGAGGTTGCTGCGAATCGCTGCGCCGGTTGTGAAGGTCGACGACAACACGACCAAGGCGTAACCGTCTGGCGGCGACTTGGCGACAAAGGCGTTGGCAATCACACCGCCACCGGCCGCCTTGTTCTCCACCAGCACCGACTGCCCTAAGGCGTCTTGCAGCAGCTTGCCGATGGCGCGGGCAAAAGTGTCGTTGGATCCGCCGGGCGCACTGCCCACCACCAGCGTGATCGGCTTGGCGGGCCACACCGCCGTTTGGGCGAAGCTTGCAAGTGGTGCGCAAAGCACCGCCAAAGCCACCAGGTCATATCGTTTCATCAGCATCGTGTCTCCCTTGTTATTTGTATTCGGAGTATCGCAAATCAAATGTGCGCCGTCGATGCTGTAAATATTCCTCTCTCGAGGATTCATTTTTCGGCTCAGAAGTGGCAGACTTACGGCCTATGAGAAGCAAGCTATTTGTCCCAGGGTCAAGGCCCGAACTTTTTGCCAAAGCCCTTGCCAGCGAGGCGGATGCCCTGTCTTTCGACCTGGAGGACTCCGTGGCGCCCGCACGCAAAGTGGAGGCGCGTCTGGCGCTGCGCGATTTTTTCCGTTCAGGTAAGCTCGCCGCTTGCAGCAAGACCATCATCGTGCGCATCAACGCATCGGACACGCCATTTTTTGCAGACGATATTCAAGCCATGGTGCAAACCGGCGTGCACATGCTGAACTTACCCAAGCCACGCGATGCCAACGATGTGCGCCAAACAGCACAGGCCATCGGCCAGGCACAAATCGATAACCAGGTGAGCGGCACCACCGGTCTGCTGCTGAACATTGAAACGCCCAACGCTTTGCGCACCGCACACGAACTGGCTATGGCCGATCCGCGTGTCGTCGGTCTGCAACTCGGGCTGGGCGATCTGTTTGAGCCGCTCGGCATCGGACGCCGTGACACCGCAGCCATCCAACAAGCGATGTTTGCTGTGCGCATGGCGGCGGGAGAAGCCGGTGTGTTTGCGTACGACACCGCCTTTGCAGACATCGCTGATGAAGCTGGTTTTCTGGCGGAGGCTCAGCAAGCGCGCAGACTCGGTTTTCTGGGCAAGAGCTGCATTCATCCTAGGCAAGTGGCACTGGCGAACGCCGCCTTTCGCCCGAGTGACGAAGAAGTGGCGCATGCCCAGCGCGTGGTGGCGGCCGCGCGCAGTGCCAGCACGCAAGACGTCGGCGCTTTCGTCGTTGACGGCAAGATGATTGATGCGCCTTTTTTGCGGCGTGCTGAAGCGATTCTGGCCACCGCAGCCCGACTTGGCCTCACGGCTTAAAACATCTTTTAGAAGAACACCATGAACTCATTGAAGGCGTCAGCCTTGCCTGCGCGCACGGGCCACACCGGGCCCCTGAGCGGCTTGCGCGTCCTCGACTTGAGCGCCTACATTGCCGGGCCTTATGGTTGCGCCTTGTTGGCAGATCAAGGCGCAGAAGTCATCAAGATCGAGCCACCCATCGGCGACAACTTGCGCAAATATCCGTCGACCTTAGAGACCGAGAGTCGCGCATTTTTGGGCGTCAACCGGAGCAAACTGGGCGTCGTGCTGGATCTTAAAAAAGCGGAGGATTTGGATGCCCTGTTGGCGCTGGTGCGTACTGCCGATGTGCTGGTGCATAACTTTCGTCCCAGCGTCGCTCCGCGCCTGGGGATCAGCTACGAACAACTCCAACAGATCAATCCGCGGCTGATTTATTGCGCGGTCAGCGGCTACGGCGAGACCGGCCCGCTGAGTGAAAAAGCCGGCTACGACCAAGTGCTGCAGTCCATGACCGGCATCTGCACGCTACAAGGCAAAGCCGATGGCCCACCTGAGATCGTCTACGGCTCGGTGGTCGACTACTACGCCGCGGCTTTGGTGGCTGCGGGGGTCTCGTCGGCACTGTATGAACGTGAGCGCAGCGGCGTTGGTCAACATGTGGGTGTCTCGCTGTTGCGCAGCGCCTTGGCCATGCAGTCGGCCCGACTCATCTGGGCTGAAGACGAGCCGCGAGACGTCGGACGCGACATGCGCTCGGGCGGTATCACGGGACTGCACCCGACCCGTGAGGGTCATCTCTACATCTCCGCCAACACAGCGCATTTTTGGCGCGCCCTGTGCGACAAAATTGGCCTGCCCGAGCTGGCCCAAGATGAACGCTACGACAGCGTGCGCAAACGCGCGCAACACCAAAGCGACATCTTGCCGCTGCTGCATCGGGCCCTGGCAGCGCGCAGTGCACTCGACTGGGAAGCCCACTTTGGGGAAGAGGTTCCCTGTGCCGCAGCGCGCTCCGTCGAAGATATGTTTGACGATCCGCAAGTCTTGGCGCAAGGACTTGTCACCGAGTTTGAGCATCCCGTTGTCGGTCACTATCGCGGCTTCACCGCACCGGTTGAATTCAGCCGAACACCCGGACCCATACCTTTCGCCGCACCGACGCTCGGTCAACATTCCGACGCCATCCGTACTGAAGCGCTGCGTCAAGCCAACCTCGTGAAGCCAGGCGCTTGTGACGCGCACATTCATATTTACGATGCGCGCTTTGCGCCGCAAGCCGGTAAAGAGCTGCTCAGTGGCTGCACAGTGCAAGACTACCAACGAGACATACAACACGTGCTGGGCACTCAGCGCACCGTGATCGTCACGCCGGCCGTCTACGGCACGGACAACCGCGTCACGTTGGACGCCATTGCGCAGTTGGGAATTGCCAACGCGCGCGGTGTGGCGGTGCTGCACCCCGACGTCAGCGATGCAGAACTTCAAGCGCTACACGC
>CANCCE010000298.1 GCA_947374505.1 Comamonadaceae bacterium
GCCAATGCAATTGCAGATGCTGTTGGTAGACGCATGACCGAGTTGCCGATGTCACCGCCAAAGGTGCTGGCGGCCATCGACACGCCTTAAAACAGCACAACGCCGCGAATCGACTCGCCGCTTTTCATCAGCTCAAAGCCTTTGTTGATATCTTCCAGCGGCATGGTGTGGGTGATCAAGTCGTCGATGTTGATCTTGCCTTCCATGTACCAGTCGACAATTTTCGGCACGTCGGTGCGACCGCGGGCGCCACCAAAGGCTGAACCTTCCCATTTGCGACCGGTCACCAACTGGAACGGACGGGTGCTGATTTCTGCGCCGGCTTCAGCCACGCCGATGATGATGCTGCGGCCCCAGCCCTTGTGCGTGCACTCGAGTGCCTGACGCATGACTTTGGTGTTACCGATGCACTCGAAACTGTAGTCAGCGCCGCCATCGGTCAGTTGCACGATGGCATCGACCAAGTTGCCGCCAGCCGCCTCAATGGCTTTCGGGTTTAAGAAGTGCGTCATGCCGAATTTGCGGGCCATCGCTTCACGCTCTGGGTTCAAATCAACGCCGATGATCTTGTCGGCGCCGACCATCTTGGCACCCTGAATCACGTTCAAGCCGATGCCGCCCAAACCGAACACCACGACGTTGGCACCGGCTTCGACCTTGGCCGTGAACAGCACGGCACCAATGCCGGTGGTGACGCCGCAGCCGATGTAGCAGACCTTGTCAAATGGTGCGTCTTTGCGAATTTTGGCCAACGAGATTTCGGGGGCCACGGTGTAGTTGCTGAACGTCGACGTGCCCATGTAATGGAAGATCGGTTGGCCGTCCAGGCTGAAGCGGCTGGTGGCGTCGGGCATCAAGCCCTGGCCTTGCGTGCCGCGAATCAGCTGGCATAAATTGGTCTTGCGCGACAGGCAGTATTTGCACTGGCGGCACTCGGGCGTATAGAGCGGAATGACGTGGTCGCCTTTTTGCAGCGAGGTCACACCGGGGCCAACGTCGACCACGATGCCGGCACCTTCATGACCCAAAATGGCCGGGAAAATGCCTTCCGGATCGGCGCCTGAGAGCGTGTAGTAGTCGGTGTGGCAAATGCCGGTGGCCTTGATCTCGATCAGCACCTCGCCAAACTTTGGGCCTTGCAGGTCAACGGTTTCAATGGTCAGAGGTTGGCCTGACTTCCAGGCGACGGCAGCTTTTGTTTTCATGTGATCGGGTGCAGTATGGGAAAGGATTACGACTATAGGGCAGACCTCTACCCTACGTCGTCATCGCTGACCGTTGCAGCATCCGGGCAAGGTCTTTCGCGCCCCTGCCGAGCGGGTCGGCAGATCAGGCGCTAAAGAAGTTCTTTAACTTGTCAGTCCAACCTTCTTCGGTGGGCGAGTGCTTGGCGCCGCCTTTTTTCAGCGACTCTTCCAATTCCTTCAGCAGCTTGCGCTGGTGCTCAGTCAACTTCACCGGTGTTTCAACAGCGATGTGGCAGTAGAGGTCACCCGGGTAGCTGGAGCGCACGCCTTTGATGCCCTTGCCACGCAGTCGGAACTGCTTGCCGGCTTGCGTTCCCTCAGGAATATCGATGGCAGCCTTGCCTGAGAGTGTCGGTACTTCGATCTCACCGCCGAGCGACGCCCGCGGAAAACTGATGGGCACAACACAATGCAGGTCATCACCTTCGCGCTCAAAAATCTCGTGCTTCTTGATGCGGATTTCGATGTAAAGGTCGCCGGGTGGGCCGCCGTTGGTGCCGGGCTCGCCATTACCGGTGGAGCGAATGCGCATGCCGTCGTCAATGCCACCTGGAATTTTGACTTCGAGGGTCTTGTTGGTTTTTGTTTTGCCAACGCCGTGGCAAGCCACGCAGGGTTCAGGAATGAGTTTACCGGTGCCTTTGCATTGAGGGCAGTTTTGCTGGACGCTGAAAAAACCTTGCCGCATCTGCACCACGCCGTGGCCGTGACAGGTGGTGCAAGTCACCACTTTGGTGCCGGGTTTGGCACCGCTGCCTTGGCATGTTTTGCAGTCGTCCCAACTTGGGATGCGGATCTGCGCGTCCTTGCCACCAGCAGCTTCTTCCAGCGTGATTTCCATGGCGTAGCTGAGATCGCCACCGCGGAAAACCTGGCGTCCGCTGCGTTGTTGGCCACGCCCCCCCATGACATCGCCAAAAATATCACCGAAGGCTTCAGCAAAGCCACCAAAACCTTCGGGTCCGCCGCCACCACCGCCACCGCCCCGGTTAGGGTCGACGCCAGCGTGGCCATACTGGTCGTAAGCCGCGCGCTTGTTGGCGTCAGAGAGCATCTCATAAGCTTCTTTGGCGTCTTTGAATTTCTCTTCAGAAGCCTTGGACCCTTCGCCCTGATTGCGGTCAGGGTGATGCTTCATCGCAAGTTTGCGATAAGCTTTTTTAATGTCCTCTTCGCTGGCGTTTTTCGGGACACCCAGCGTGTCGTAATAATCTTTTTTGGCCATGAAACTGCGTGTTCAGTGAAAAATAATTCGGGGGATCAGAAAGCAGGAAAGCGGAATCCGGGCTCAGCCCTTGATTCCGCTTTGAGGCAACGGGCCGAAGCCCGAAGAAAGGTTCAACCCTTTTTGACTTCTTTGACCTCAGCATCAACCACATTATCGTCGGCTGCCTTGGCATCGTTGCCCGCCGCACCGGCTGCGCCGCCAGGCCCTGCGGCTGCAGTTTGCTCAGCTTGGTTGGCCTGCATGTCAGCGTACATCTTTTCGCCCAACTTCTGGCTGGCTTCCATCAATGCTGCGTTCTTGGCGTCAATGGCGGCTTTGTCTTCGCCTTTGAGGGCTTCTTCCATGTCGCTGATGGCGGTTTCGATTTTCTCTTTCTCGCCCGCATCCAGCTTGTCGCCGTACTCGACCAAAGACTTGCGCACGCTGTGGACCATCGCCTCAGCGTTGTTTTTGGCTTGAACGAACTCGACCTTTTCTTTGTCGGACGCGGCATTGAGTTCAGCGTCTTTGACCATCTGCTGAATCTCAGCTTCGGTCAGACCGGAGTTGGCTTTGATGGTGATCTTGTTTTCTTTGCC
>CANCCE010000299.1 GCA_947374505.1 Comamonadaceae bacterium
ATGGTCAGCAGGGCGAGTTGGACGGCGGTCAGGGCTTCCATTTCAACGCCGGTTTGACCGACGGTTTCAACGGCGGCGTTGCAGATGATGCAACTGGTTTCTTCGTCTGCATTGAACTCAACGGCGACCCGTGTCAGGGCCAGCGGATGGCAGAGTGGAATGAGATCGCTGGTCTTTTTGGCCGCCATGATGCCGGCGATGCGCGCGATCCCAAGCACGTCGCCCTTCTTGGCCGTGCCTTGCAAAATGATGGCCAGTGTGGCCGGGTGCATGAGGATGCGGCCTTGCGCCACCGCGATCCGGTGGGTGGTGGCTTTGGCGGCCACGTCGACCATATGGGCTTGACCTTGGGCATCAAAATGTGTCAGGGCGGAGGTGGTGGTCATGTTGTTTCCAGAAGCGTGATGGTGACCATCATAAGAGCGAAGCTTTACGCTTTGTACATGCCGTTGATCATGAACGCGGCTACCATCATGGAATAGTCGAAAGCTGCCCGACAACCTCAAGGAAATGAGCGTCTTGCCTACTTTTTCATCTCTGAACCGCACCCCATCCCGATCCCGCGACTTGGCGTTGCCGACGCAGCGGCGCCTGCGCCTCGGCTGGATGAGTCGCATCAGCCTGGCGTGTTGGCTGATGTTGGCGGCGGGCAGTGTCTCGCAGGCCCAGTTGTCAATGCCCCCCGTACGCGCCAGCCAGTTGCCGTCATTGGGGGATGGCTCTGATTTTTCGGCGGCGAAGGAGCGACGCTTGGGTGACCGCATTGCGCTGAGTATTTTTCGCGATCCGGACTACATCGATGACCCGGTGTTGGGCGACTACGTGCAGAGCATTTGGAAGCCGCTGATGGATGCCGCCCGGGCGCGCGGTGAGTTGAGCGCTGAGCTCGACGAACGCTTTGCCTGGACCGTGATGCTGGTGCGCGACCGCAGCGTCAATGCCTTCGCCTTGCCGGGGGGGTACCTCGGCGTCCACACGGGTTTGATCGCTGTGGTCAGCAGCGCCGACGAGTTGGCTGCTGTCATGGGACACGAGCTCAGCCACGTGACGCAGCGGCATATCTCGCGGTTGATGACGCAGCAACAGCAAGCCATGCCTTGGCTGATTGGCGCCATGATTGTCGGTGCCTTGGTTGCCAGCAGAAGCCCGAATGCGGCCAATGCCGCGATTGTTGGCGGCCAGGCTGTGGCGGCGCAAGGTCAGCTTAATTTTTCCCGTGACATGGAGCGTGAAGCGGATCGGGTCGGCTTCGGTGTCATGGTCGATGCAGGTTTTGAGGCGACCGGTGTGAGTAGCATGTTTGAAAAGCTGCAGCAAGCTTCCCGACTGAATGACAACGGCTCTTTCCCTTACCTGCGCTCGCACCCGCTGACAACGCAGCGCATTGCCGAAGCGCGTGCGCGAATCCAAACGGCCCCGCCAGGCGCGTCGCAAGCCGTTCCGGGCAGCGCGCAACTGCACGGCATGATGTCGGCTCGTGCGCGCGCACTGGGTGATCCCGGCGCCGATGCGCTTCGTCATATGGTCGATGAAGCGGGGCGTGCGATGCCATCTGCAGCGAGCACTGAGGTTCTGACGCCGGCGCTGGCAGCCAGCTTGTATGGCGGTGCTTTTGCGGCCAGCCGATTGCGGGAGTTTGCGGTTGCGCGTCCCTTTGCAGCGCGCCTCAAAGCTTTGGCTGCGACATTACCAGGCGCGTCCAGCGCAGCTAACTTGTTGGTGATTGAGCTTGATCTTGAGGACGGAAAAATGGCTGAAGCTGCTGCCGAGTCGCGCTTCGCTGCGGCGAACACGCGTGCAGAACTGATGCTGCAGGCGCGAGCGTTGTTGGCTGTTGGCCGTGCAGCGGAAGTCTCTGACAAATTGCAAACTTGGGTGGTGACGCATCCCAAAGATGCGCTGGCTTGGCAGTTGCTTTCCAATGCGTGGGGTCGGCAAAATCAGTTCTCGCGGGCAGTTCGGGCTGAAGCTGAAAGTCGTGTCGCGCAGCTCGACTACCCGGCGGCGCTGGACCGCCTGAGGGCTGCGCAAGAGTTGTTGCGCAGCGGCCGAGGTGGCGCCGACCAAAACATGCACATCGAGTCGTCGATCGTTGACACGCGCACACGCCAGGTGGCGGCGTTAGTTCGGGAACAGGCTCTCGAGGACAAAGTCGACCGCTAGTTGCAGCGCTGAATAAATCAGCGAGCCCACCAGCGCAGCGCCAAAGCCGCGAACGTCGAGGCCGCTCAGCAAGCTGGCCGCCGCCCAAAACAGCATGGCATTGATCACGAACAGGAACAACCCGAGGGTCACCACCGTGACCGGCAAGGTGAGCAAAATCAAGATGGGTCGAACCACCATGTTGAGCGCGCCCAGCACGGCGGCGGCTAACAGCGCTGCGGTGAAGCTGGTCACCACCACCCCAGAATAAAGATAAGCCACCGCTAGCAGGGCCGTGGCGCTCAAAAGCCAATTGACAATAAGTTTCATGGCCAAAGAATACCAGCGCCGGGGCGACGCTGGTTGACCGGTCAGTCTGTGGCGACGATCAAGCCAGCGCCGGCCAGCGCGGCGAAATAACCCATCGTCCCTTGACGCTCCTGGGCTTGCGTTGCGGTGACCGGTTGCAAATCCTCGCCAAATTTGGGCCGGCGCGCATCCAAAATGCGCGCTTGGCCATGCTGTTTGATGAGAGATTCAGTCTGGCCAGCGAGATCGGCTTTAGCCATATAGGTGTGAACTTCGTCGCCGTTTTTTGTCAGCCAGGGGGTCAGCTGGAAAAACACTTTTTCTGCCCATTTGACACGCCAACTGTCGCGCGCGCTACGGGCCAACCATTTGCTCACATGGCGTGTCATGCGCGGTGGGCAGCCGACCACCATCCAGCGAGCGGGTGCCGCTGAATCCGTGCTCTGCAACATAGGTTGCAGAAGTTGCAGGCCGTACGCGGCGTCGTCAACGTAAACAATGATGTTGTCCATGAAGTTCTCCTTGCGTTGTCGTGGTTGAAAAACTGAAATATCAGTGCGATGCGAGGTTGGCATCTTGGTTC
>CANCCE010000300.1 GCA_947374505.1 Comamonadaceae bacterium
GCGCGGTGCAACGCGCCATTGAGTTTGGCTTGGCGGTCAACGCGCACATTGCCGAGAGCAGCGTGTTCGCCCGCAAAAATTACTTTTACCCCGACCTGCCCAAGGGCTACCAGATCAGCCAGTTTGAGATCCCGGTGGTGCAAGGCGGCTCGGTTGAGTTCTACCTGGGCGACGAGAAAAAGTCTGTGCGACTGGTACGCGCCCACCTGGAAGAAGACGCGGGCAAATCGCTGCACGAAGACTTCATTGGCCAGAGTGGCATTGAGCTGAACCGCGCGGGTACGCCGCTGCTGGAAATCGTCACTGAACCCGACATGCGATCGACGGCCGAAGCCGTTGCCTACGCCAAAGAGCTGCACAAGATCGTCACCTGGATCGGTATTTGCGACGGCAACATGCAAGAAGGCAGCTTCCGTTGCGACGCCAATGTGTCGGTGCGCAAGCCCGGTGCAGAACTCGGCACGCGTCGCGAAATCAAAAATCTGAACAGCTTCAAGTTCATGCAGCAGGCGATGGACTACGAGGTGCGCTGGCAGATCGAACAAATCGAAGACGGCCACACGATTCAACAGGCCACCGTGCTGTTTGACCCGGACACGGGCGAGACGCGCAGCATGCGCAGCAAAGAAGACGCCGCCGATTACCGCTACTTTCCGGACCCGGATTTGCCGCCGCTGATGATTGATCGCGAGTGGGTCGAACGCACGCGCAACGAGATGAGCGAGCTGCCACGCGTGATGGCTGAACGCTTTGTAAAAAGCCACGGTTTGTCGGACTACGATGCAGGTCAGCTGACGCAAAGCAAAGCGATTGCGGCTTACTTTGAAGCGACGGTGGCGGCTTGTGGGCAACCCAAATTGGCCAGCAACTGGGTCATGGGCGAACTCTCGCGCCGGCTCAACGCTGAAGACAAGACAGTCGAATCTTCATCGGTGAGCGCCGCCCAACTGGGACTGTTGATCACCCGCATCGCCGACGGTACGCTGTCGAACAACACCGCACGCCAAGTGTTCGATGCGCTGTGGACGGGCGAAGGCCGGGACGTCGACGCACTGATCGACGCCAAAGGCCTGAAGCAAATGAACGACAGCGGTGAGCTGGAGAAAATCATCGACGACGTGCTGGCAGCCAATGCCAAAAACGTCGAAGAAATTCGCGCCGGCAACAGCAAAGCCTTCAACGCGCTGGTCGGCCAAGCCATGAAGGCGACCAAGGGCAAGGCCAACCCGGCGCAGGTGAATGAATTGCTGAAGAAAAAATTGGGCTGATTTGCCCTCCTAACGACCCTAGAAAGAAGCATCGTAATGACCCTCTCATTGTCCAGCGCCAGCCTCCCCGTTTTTGATAAATTCCTCGGCAATCTGCGCCACCTCCTGACCAAGGCCCAAGCTGACGTGCTGGCACGTGGCTACGATGAGCAGGCGTTGGTGCAGTTCCGTCTGGCGCCCGATATGCTGCCCTTCAAAACACAAATCTACATCGCCTGCGACGCGGCCAAGCTGTGCGCTGCACGCATTTCGGGCTTGGAAGCACCGGTTTTTGAAAACACCGAAAACACCCTTGAAGAATTAATGGCCCGCATCGACAAGACCCGGGCTTGGCTCAACACCGTGCCGCCCGCTGCACTGGACGGCCAGGATGACAAAGAAGTCACCTTCCCCTCAGGCAAGACCACCACGCGCACCATGCGCGGCGAGGACTACCTTAAGAGCTGGGCGCTGCCGAATATGTTCTTCCACATCACCACGGCTTACGCCATCCTGCGCCACAACGGCGTGGCCATCGGCAAGACTGAATTCTTGTTGGGCACTGGCAGCTGAGACTGCCAAATGGCGTGCGCTCAGCGCACGCCGTAGCGGTCGCGATAGGCCTGCACACGCGCCAGGTGTTCACCCATCTCGTTGCCCGGTTGGGTCGTCAGAAAAGCCAGCAAATCTGACAACTCGGCAATGGCGCAAACCTGCAAACCTACGTTTGAGCGCACATATTGCACGGCGCTGTAGGGCACATCTTTGATGCTGCCATCGGCCTGGGTTTCAGTCGCCATTTCTTGACGGTCCAGGGCAATCACCACGGCGTGTGGAATCGCGCCAGCTGCTTTGATCAGCGCAATCGATTCACGCGCGGCGGTGCCGGCGCTCATCACGTCGTCGACGATCAAGACCCGGCCTTGCAGCGGTGCGCCGACCAAGCTACCGCCTTCACCGTGGTCTTTGACTTCCTTGCGGTTGTAGGCAAAGGGAACGTTCTTGCCCAGCCGCGCCAGTTCAATAGCGACCGCCGTGCCGAGCGGAATGCCTTTGTAGGCGGGACCGAAGATCATGTCGAACTCAATCCCGCTCGACAGCAAGCGCTTGGCGTAAAAACTGGCGAGTCGTCCCAGCTTGGCGCCGTCGTCAAACAAACCAGCGTTGAAAAAGTAAGGGCTCATGCGCCCGGCCTTGGTTTTGAACTCACCAAATTTGAGCACGCCGCAATCCAGCGAGAATTGCACAAACTCTTGAGCCAGCATGTCGTTGGCCACCTTACTTGTCGTCATGGGAAATTCCTTGTTCAAACTCACCAGCCTCAACCTCAATGGCATCCGCTCCGCCACCAGCAAAGGCGTGGAAGCCTGGCTCGAAAAAGCCAAGCCCGATTGTATTTGCGTGCAAGAGATCAAAGCCCAAGCCCCAGACATGGCTGGTCGTTTTGAATCGCTGGCCGGGCTCAAAGGGCATTTCCAGTTCGCTGAGAAAAAAGGCTACTCAGGCGTCGGCGTCTACACCCGGCACGAACCGAGCGATGTCATCGTCGGCTATGGCTCCGACGAATTCAATCCAGAAGGCCGCTATGTTGAGCTGCGCTTTGACCGGCCGGGCCGCACCCACGCGCCCAAGTTGTCGATCATCAGCAGCTACTTTCCCAGCGGTTCCTCTGGCGAAGAAAGGCAAGCCGCCAAGTTCCGCTTTTTAGCCGAAATGGCTCCGCACTTGCTGGCCCTGAAAAGCGACGGGCGTGAGGTCGTGCTGTGTGGC
>CANCCE010000301.1 GCA_947374505.1 Comamonadaceae bacterium
GGTTCGCGTGAAGCCATTGAACTGCGTGACGGCGACAAGTCGCGCTACCTCGGCAAGGGCGTGCTCAAAGCGGTTGAACACATCAACACCGAAATCTCGGAAGCGGTGTTGGGTCTTGACGCCAGCGAACAAGCTTTTCTGGACCGCACGCTGATCGACCTCGACGGCACAGACAACAAGAGCCGTCTGGGCGCCAATGCCATGCTGGCCGTCAGCATGGCCGTGGCCCGTGCCGCCGCTGAAGAAGCTGGCTTGCCGCTGTACCGCTACTTCGGTGGCAGCGGTGCCATGCAAATGCCTGTGCCCATGATGAACGTGGTCAACGGCGGCGCGCACGCCAACAACAACCTCGACCTGCAAGAGCTGATGATTATCCCGATCGGCGCACCGAGCTTTCGTGAAGCACTGCGTTACGGTGCCGAAGTTTTTCACGCCTTGAAGTCGCTCATTCACGACAAAGGCATGAGCGTTGCTGTCGGCGACGAAGGCGGTTTTGCACCGAACATGCCGAGCCACGAAGCTGCTATTCAGTTGATTCTGGAAGCCATCGACAAAGCCGGTTTTGTCGCCGGTGAGCAGATCGCCCTGGGCCTGGATTGCGCCGCCTCTGAGTTCTACAAAGACGGCAAGTACGAGCTGTCAGGCGAAGGTCTGAGCCTCGACGCGACGCAATGGACCGACATGCTGGCCAGCTGGGTCGACAAATACCCGATCATCAGCATCGAAGACGGCATGGCCGAAGGCGACTGGGACGGCTGGAAGATTCTGACCGATCGCCTCGGCAAGAACGTGCAGATCGTCGGCGATGACTTGTTCGTCACCAACACCAAGATTCTGAAAGAAGGCATCGACAAAGGCATCGCTAACTCGATCCTGATCAAGATCAACCAGATCGGCACGCTGACCGAAACCTTCGCCGCCATCGAAATGGCCAAGCGCGCGGGTTACACCGCCGTGATTTCGCACCGCTCGGGCGAGACTGAAGACTCGACCATCGCGGACATCGCCGTGGGCACCAACGCCGGACAAATCAAGACCGGTTCGCTCTCGCGTTCCGACCGCATGGCCAAGTACAACCAGCTGCTGCGCATCGAAGAAGACTTGGGTGATGTTGCCACTTATCCGGGTCGCGCGGCTTTTTACAACCTACGTTGATTAGTCAACCTGCGTGAATGCCTGACATCGTGGGAAAACGCCTCCTGCTCACCCTGCTGATTGCGCTCCTGGTCATTTTCCAGGCGCAACTCTGGCTGGGCCGGGGGAGTCTTCCCAACGTTCGTAACATGCAGCACAAGCTCGAAGAACAGCTCGCTAAAAACAAACAATCACAGGCCTACAACGAGCGACTGGGTGCCGAGGTGGGTGACCTCAAGGAAGGTCTTGAGATCGTCGAGGAAAAAGCCCGCATGGAGCTGGGCATGGTCAAGCCCAACGAAATTTTTGTTCAGATTGCCAAGTAAGCCAAGAGGCCAGGTCGCCGAGTTCAGCCCGTCATGACGGCGGTCAAGCTGGTCAGCATTGCCCTGCTGGGAGCTACCGGCACTGGCGAACAAAGCTTAGCGCAAGCGCTGAGCCAAGTCTTCGCATCGACGCCACTACGCTGGCAGATCACCACTGACACACCGTTGCAGCGCCTGCTCCAACGTGACAAAGCAGACATTGACACCGAATCCACAGAGTTCAAAGCAGCGTTGGAGCAGCAACGCGGCTTTGACCGCAACTTGTTGCTGGGCTTGGGTGTGGCACCGTCAACACGTGCAGTACACCCTCAAAGCGCCGCCGAAAGCAGCCGCATGGACACGCTGCTCCGGGATTCACTGACACAAGGCAATGTGCCTTTTCAGGTGATATACGGGGTCGGAAACGAACGACTGAGGCAAGCACTGACAGCGCTATCCGCGTTGAAATTACCCGAGACCAAACCTGAAGCCCCGCCAGACGAAATATCAAATCCCCGCAAGCCATGGGTCTGGGCCTGCGAAAAATGCAGTGACCCGGCTTGCGAGCACCGGTTGCTGAGCGAGTTGTTATTGAACCGTTGAAGCCGGCGGCAATTGACTGCCTTGCTCGGTGAACAGATGGGCTGCGTCGACCGGATCAAAGTCGTACTGGGCACCGCAAAACTCACAACCGACGTTCACATCGCCACGCTCAGCCAAAATGCTGTCGATCTCGTCAACACCCAGCCCGCGCAGCATGTTGCCAACGCGCTCGCGTGAGCAGCTGCAGGCAAAACTCGGCGCATCAGGCTCAAAACGCGTGATCTGCTCTTCCCAAAAAAGCCGGTGCAAGATGGTGTCGGCATCCAAGGTCAGCAACTCTTCGGCCTTTAACGTGGACGCCAGCAGCGAGATCCGGTTGTAGTGTTCGTTCAAACCGATCTCGTCCTCGTTCGCCGAAAAGTCTATCTGGCCTTCCAAGTTGCCCTGCCCTTTGACGGGCAAGCGCTGAATCAGCAGACCGGCTGCGACCTCACCGTTGGCCGCCAACACCAGCTTGGTGTCGAGCTGCTCACTTTGCAGCATGTAGTGTTCAAGCACCTCGCTGAGTTTTTCAAGCTTCTCGTGTTGATCGCCAAACAGCGGCACCACGCCTTGGTACGGTTGTTGACCGGGCAAGCGGTCTTTCGGGTCGAGCGTGATGGCGCAGCGGCCCAGATTGTTCAAGTTGACCATCTCACTCAGACTGGCGCCCGGCTGGACACCGCCAGCCCCGGCAGGGGTCAGCGTAGCCGTGGCCCGCAAGCTCAGGTCGGGCTGAACTTCAGCCACCGCCAGCTTGACCGGACCGTCACCAAAAATCTGCAGCACCAGCGCGCCATTGAACTTGATGTTGCTCTGCATCAGCGCCGCCGCAGCGGTCATCTCACCCAGCAATTGCAGCACCTCAGGGGGATAGCCACCAGCAGTTTCCCGGCGTTTCAGAATTTCGCGCCAGGCGTCATCGAGTCGGACCAGCATGCCGCGTACCGGCAAGCCATCGAAAATAAATTTGTGAAGTTCAGACATTC
>CANCCE010000302.1 GCA_947374505.1 Comamonadaceae bacterium
CCAGACTTGCTCTTCAGTCAGTCGCAAAGCGTTTGAAGGATCAATGTCGAAGACAATATGCAGTGCCTGCCCCACATCGGCATTTTCAATGGGAATTTCCCAAGTCAGAAATACTTGTGTGCAATCTTTGCCGGATGGGAAATCGGCCACATCAAAGCCCGTGCTGCGGCGATCAATGACAGCGTGAGGTTGCCCCGTGTCGAAGATCACAACAGTCCCCCTGACCAAAGGGATTCGATGACCGGTCGACGGAAAATGCAAGTCCAGCCCTTTGTCCTCAGACAAAAACAGGTTGCAAAAGGCCGCGCCACCATACTGCGCACCGTCGTGGTGATACCTCGCGCCGCGGCAAGCCATAAGGGCAACATCACTGGTAGTAAGAACCTCTTGTAGACCCAGCTTGTGCGTCCAATCGGACGCTGCCTGCGCGCAGTGCCTGTAGTCAGGCCACCGGACTCGTGCTCGCGGCAAAGACAATGCCTCGACGTCTCCGGGCGCTAAACATAAGTGCAACGCGATATCCCGCTCCCAGTCTGCCATCAGCCTTGTGGGTGGCAAAGGGATGTCGAGCGTGCCTGTCAGAACAACATCGCTCACGGCTCGACTGCGGATGGCATCACCACTCCAAAAATAGGAAGCCAGCAGGTCTGGCACGCGTTGCCGTTGAAGGGAGAGGCTCATAGGGGCCAGTGTAGTCACCGTTGAGGCCGTGCGCTGGTGTCGATAGTGGCTGACAGAAGCACATTAAAAACGCGCTAAAGCAAAGGCCTCAATTCCCGCGCGGCGTCGAGCAGCAACGGCAACAAGCTGAGCGGGCCGACGTCGACCGGAGATGCGCTGACCACATTGAGTGCCGCAACAGTATGGCCTTGCATGTCGCGAAGTGGCACGGCCAACGCATGGACCCCGAGTTCGTGCTCTTCGCTGGCTTGGCAATAGTCGTCAGTGCGGACTTTCTCTACCAGCGCTTTGAGCGTACGTGCGTCTGTCGTGGTGTGCACCGTCAACCGAGCCAAGCCTGTCGCCAGCCGCGGTTTCAGCCAAGCATTGAAATCGCCTTTGCCTTTAGCGGCCAGTAACACCCGACCCGTGGATGTCGCATGCGCTGGTAAGCGTGCACCCAAGTGCAAGCCGTAAGCCAGCACCCTCGCCTGCACAGACTTTGACTCGATGCTTTTCCACTCCATACCACTGCGGCCAATGATGACGACTTCGTCGCCGTCCAGCACAGCGACTGAAAACGAGGCTGGCGACTGTGCGGCCAAGCGGTTCAAGGTAGGCTGTACAGCACGCGGCAAACGCGCCGTGGCGAGGTAACTTCCCGAAAAACGCAGCACTTTGGCGGCCAGCCAGAAATAGCCGCCATCGGTCTCAAGATAGCCGAGGTGTGTCAGTGTGAGCAAATGCCGACGCGCCGACGCACGAGTGATACCGGCCCGCTCTGCCGCTAGGGTGGCGTTCAGGCGTTGCCGCTGCGGGTCAAACGCTTCCAGTACGGCCATGCCTTTGGCCATGCCTTCGATCATGTCGGCCTTGGCGATCGGAAAAGCAGCAGGCAATAGGTTTGTGGAGGACGTTTTTCGAGACTTAGTCATTGCGCGATGATCGCACAATCAAGCCGTTAAACGTACAAAGTCGTTGGCAGTTGCTGGCAGATCAGCCCCCTAGGATTTACGCTCAATAATGATTTTGGAGATAAACATGAAAACACAACGCGTCCAAGTAGCCATCATTGGTGGCGGACCAGCCGGGCATTTGCTGGGGCAATTGCTGCACAAAGCGGGCGTTGACGCCGTGATCATCGAACGCCAAAGCGCAGAGCATGTGCAGAGCCGGATTCGCGCGGGTGTGCTTGAGCAAGTCAGCATGGACCTGCTGGACGAAGCCGGCGTTGGCCAGCGAATGCACGCTGAAGGCCTGTTGCATGGTGGCTTTGACATGCTGTTCAAGGGCGAGCGTCACCGCATTGACATGCGCCGGCTGACGGGCGGCAAGAACGTCATGGTCTATGGGCAGACGGAGGTCACCCGCGACCTGATGGACGCACGCCAAGCAGCCGGACTGAGCACGATTTACAACGCCAGCAACGTGAGCGTGCATGACTTTGACACCGACAAACCCCGAGTGCGTTTTGAAAAAATGGGGGCCAACGGCCCAGAACAACACGAGATCGCCTGCGACTTCATCGCCGGTTGTGACGGCTTTCATGGCGTGTGCCGGGCCAGCGCGCCGCGCAGTGCCATCCGCGAATACGAAAAAGTGTATCCATTTGGCTGGTTGGGTGTGCTGGCCGACACGCCGCCGGTGCACGAGGAGCTCATCTATGTGAACAGCCCTCGCGGTTTTGCCCTGTGTTCACAGCGCAGCCACACGCGCAGCCGTTATTACCTGCAAGTGCCGTTGACCGACAAGGTAGAAGACTGGTCTGACGAAGCCTTTTGGGATGAGCTTCGACTGCGGCTCGACCCGCAGGCGCGTGCGCAACTGGTGACCGGGCCATCAATTGAGAAAAGCATTGCACCGTTGCGCAGTTTTGTGACTGAGCCGATGCGCTTTGGTCGGATGTTTTTAGCAGGCGACGCCGCTCACATCGTGCCGCCAACCGGTGCCAAAGGGCTGAACTTGGCGGCCACTGACGTGAAGTATTTGTCCAGTGCCTTCATTGAGTTTTACCAACACAAAAGCAATGCGGGCATCGACAGTTATTCAGAGCGCTGTCTGCGTCGGGTTTGGCGTGCGGAGCGTTTTTCGTGGTGGTTCACCAGCTTGATGCATCGCTTTCCGGAGAACGGTGAGATCGGACAAAAGCTGCAAGAAGCCGAACTCGACTACATCGTGCACTCCGAAGCCGGTGCTTTATCGGTAGCTGAAAATTACGTGGGGTTGCCGCTCAATTTTGGGGAGTAACGCGGACCAAGCGGCTTGCTGTAAATTGCTGGATATGACGCAAGCCAAATCCCACGCAACGCCCATGACCTCTGCATTGAAAATCCCACAAGTCCT